>NZ_JAXBLX010000036.1:0-48524 GCF_037027555.1 Halalkalibacter kiskunsagensis
AATTCATCTCCCCCTTACCGTTGGGCTTTGCCCTTCACACGCTTGAAGAGGGAGACTTCTTTCGGAAAAACGTTAAAAGGGGATTTATTATCTCGACTTTTATCAGGTAAAGAACAAAAAGAATTCTTTCATTTTTTAGAGCGAGGCAATTGGTTAATTTTCCAAGATGTGTACCCTCAAATGTTGCTATATGAAGAGAGCATCAACAGACATACGAACCTCTTTTATCTGCTGCCTCGATTTGATGTTTCCAAGTTCATGTACGTCTTATGGAACCACTTTTGGCAAACTAAGGACCGTTATACTTTAGCCATTGCACTCGTTATCAATGAACAAAGTTATTTAGAAAAAAGAGTCATTCAAAACCCACTTTTTCAAAAAACAGTTTTAGAAACACTTAAATTTCAAATTCAGGAGTTGTTTAGTTTAAATCAAATTTTATTTCCTTATAAAAAAACCGATGAAGCAAAAGTGATTGGACAAAGTATTTACCATTTCTCCTCTCTGCATGATCGGATTTTACTAGGAAAACGTTTATATGATTTGCTGTTTGACGAAACCTTTTACGAGCAAATTTATAACTGGTCCATTCAGCAACCTCATACGGGTTCAAGACAAGATTATTGGCCTGAAATCTTTAATGATCTTAACGAATCAACGCCAGAAGAACCATTTAAACGTCGCACTAGAAACTGTAAGTTAAAACCTGGTGCCAATCGAATCTACAGTCCGAAACTACAATTTGCTTGGTCAGATGTTGATCATGTAGCTGCTGAAAAGGGAGATTGGTATCAAGACTGGACCGTGCTTCAATATTTGCAAAAACACATAAAAAAAGTCAATGGAGATATTTATGAAGATTATTGTGAAACACTGGAGAGGATCGAACTTGCCATTATCGCCAAAAATGCATTTTTATCATAAATGTAAAGTTTATGTCCCAACCATGCTATTCGCTGCTCTTATAGGCACGTACTTAGACTTATTCTTTGTTGAAAAGAACCTTTATTCCTTCCCAACTCGTCCTTTCCCTGATCTGTTTTCAATAAATATTGCATTTACTCTTTTCGTTTTGCCTATATTCACAGCGATTTATATTTATGTATTAAAAAGAGTAAACATTTTAATAAGAATTGGCATGTTACTAACATTAAGCCTTGCAGTAGCTTTTTTTGAATCTTATTCCGTACAGCTAGGATTATTTACCTATTCAGCTGAATGGAACTCTATATATTCAAGTTTTGGTTATGTGCTCTTCATCTTAATTTTGTGGAAGTTTCATGACTGGATGAGTAGCAGTTAATTTACTAATACATGTACATATGCATATATTTTGTAGTATATATGTTGAAGGGAGCTATTTTGTTCATGTATTATTTCAATCGACCTCTTTACTATTATCCTTCTGCTTATCGTTCATATTCTAAGATCAAGTCAGTCTTTTTCTGATCGATCATTATTTATGCAACTCACAGCATTTTTAGAAATGACCAATCACAAGAGCTTTAAAATGTTTCAATCTCCCATAAAATTTAACCCAATGTTAATTAATTAGTGCTAACACCACTAAATGGACCTGTCCAAAGCAAGACGAATAAATAGGTATTTTTTTGGAAAATTAATAAAAAAGGAAGGGAATATAATGCCTATATGAATCAAATATATATAGAGAAAACGAATCAACTGTATAAATTAGTTGCCGAAATACAGACAGAAATGATACAAGTTTGGGTTAAAGATGTTCTTTTCACTCCTCATTGGTTTGTAGGAATTTCTCTAAGTATCATTCCTTGGGTTGTTTGGCTCTATTTCAACAAAAAGGTTAGTAGAAATCGAATGCTCTTTGCTGGGTTTGGTATTATGCTTATATCATCGTTTTTCGATTTTTTAGGTGTCCAATTAGGCTTATGGATTTATTATTATGAGATAATTCCATGGATACCAGCATATGAGCCATGGGATTGGACTCTCATACCTGTTTCGATTATGATGTTTATTGAATTTAAACCTAATACATCACCTTATATTAAAGGGTTAATTTTTGCGGGGATGACAGCGTTTATTGGGGAGCCATTATTCCAATACATAGGTTTATACAAACAAATTGCTTGGAGTAGCTTTTACTCATTTCCTATTTACTTTTTCATTTTTTTAATGGGTTATTGGTTAAGTCGAAGAAATAACTTTAAAATTTACTGGTCATATTGATTGGTGGTAGTTTTGTCAACTTCAACCAATAAACTTACCAACATTAGTTGTTACAAGTAATAGATGGATTACTGATTATGTCACATATTCTATAAGCTCAGAAGCAAAATATCGTTAGTTCTTAAAAAAGGGAGATACAACAATGGCAACCAATAACAGTTCAAACCAATTACTTGTTCCTGGAGTGAAACAAGCATTAGACCAAATGAAATACGAGATTGCTTCTGAATTCGGCGTTCAACTTGGAGCAGATACAACATCTCGTGCAAACGGTTCTGTAGGTGGCGAAATCACCAAACGATTAGTTCAACAAGCTGAACAGCAAATGAATGGCTTTCAACAATAAAAATGTCCCAACCCATACCTTCACAAAATAATAAATGGCTTAGAAGCAGAACGATCGTTCTGCTTCTTTCTTGATATACAGACTTGATGTTCCTGCTCAGTTTCCATTATGGAGGTGATTGTAATAAAGAATAGACGTTAAACTTACTACCTACCTCCCTATCTTCCTCAACACTGCGTCTAAAGACTCCGGCTTTAAAAACTCTACCGGCGAAACGCCCTTTTCAAACGTAAATGCGTCCCCTTCAATCAGAATCACGTATTTCCCGTTCACCTTCGCAATATGTAGAGATTCGCCGAAATCAGACAACATCGCCTTCACATCAATGTGGTCAAGCTTCAGCATCAACTCAATTTCTGGCTGATGCTCAACAATCGGGGCTGATGCTTCTACGACCTGTTCTGGTGTCCACTTTTCTTGCATTTCACGAACGGGTGTATTCGACCATGCCTCTATATACTCTTCCTCTTGCTGCCGCTCTGGACTTTCCTCCTGATATGTTTCTGCGATATGCTGCTGGGCCATTTGAATGACTTGAGTTTTTACAATCTCAGGCATCGATTGATGATACTCAACAAATTTCAAGAAATCTTCAAAGTATCTTGCATGAGACGATTGATGAATTTTCAGCTCCCACTCCTCCACCATTCCTTCTTCCGGCATGTACGGATACTGAATTGACTTCATGTTTTTTGTTGTAATCGCTCGTTCCACATTCCGTATCATTGTTTTTTCATCCGTAATCGTTGCGACTTTTTGTTCAAAATCGCATTTTAAAACGAAAACAAATGGATCATCAAAATATTTGTTGAATTTAGCTCGGATCACAAGTAGAGCCCCACCGCGAATAGCACTCGTATCCATATATGCTCGGACTAACTCTTCACTGTTATTTTTAAATTCATCGGTTGAACCTGCTGTTCGAATGCGGTTGAACAAATTATAGTTCGGGTTTGTGTCTAAGTTATAGCCCGGTTCGACGAGAAAGCGCCCAATTTTTGTCGGGACGGAATCTGACTTTGGATTGCGCTCGACTTTGCGCTTCACTACTTTCATTAATTCTCCATCTAGAAAATCTTTTAATGCGCTTCCCTCATACATCGGCTCATCAAGGGTTTGATAATGCTTATACCGTTTATCTGCTTGTTCTCCTTGGCCTTCCACTTGAATGACAAAGAAAGATAAATAATTAATTGAAAAATCCATCCGATCACCTTTATTTCTATAGAAATAATCATTCATAAATAACGTTGGTATTATACCATAACCCGTAAATAAGCAGGTGATCTCCTTGTATATTCTTCACACCTAATTGGGCATATACATACGATGCTATAGTTTCTTCTTACATTCCAAAAAGGAGCTTAGAACAAATGGAATTAACTATAGCACATTGGTTATATTTAAGCGGGACGTGTTTAATTATTTCGACGATGCTTTTTAGACAAAATGTTGTCGTTCCAGCCATTTTAATGAGCTTTATCATCGGTTGGGCTTATAGTGGTTCGTTCTTAAACGGACTGCAAGCGATATTTAATGCGAGTTTAACAGCTGCTGCTGAGCTGTTTCATATTTTTCTCATTATTGCCATTATGACAGCTTTGCTTCGGTCTTTAAAGTCCATTGGTTCAGATGAACAAATGGTCGTTCCTTTTCAAAAAGTCATGAAAAATGGGCATTCTTCTTTTTGGATTCTCGTTGCAATCACCTATGCATTATCCTTATTCTTTTGGCCAGCTCCAGCTGTTCCTTTAATTGGAGCCTTGTTAATTCCGGTTGCCATTAAAGCGGGTCTGCCCGCGATTGGGGCAGCAATGGCCATTTCACTTGCCGGTCATGGGATGGCGTTGTCTTCTGATTTCATCCTTCAAGTAGCGCCAGGGCTAACTGCATCTACTTCTGGGATCGATGCAGGGGCAATTGCTGAACGGACGCTGATATTATCGATCATTACAGGTGTCATAGCTTTGACGATCGCTTATTTTATGATTCGAAAATCAATTAAAAAGCCAGCTAAAAGCAATCTTACAGAATGGGAAAACGAAGGGGACACTGACATTCAAATTAATACAGAAGAAATGGACATTAAAAAAGGCGTGCAAAGCAGGCTGTTTGCTACTCTTGTACCAGTAACATTTTTAACAATCATTGGCTATGTCGTCATCGCTACTTTTTCAAATATCCTCCCTGCTATTGAGGATGGCGCAGGTGCTGCGATTGTTGGAGGGACAGCTGTACTACTAGTATTGGCCATTTCCGTCAGTCGAAACTATCGAAAGACCTTAAAAGAAGTTAGTGATCATCTTGTAAAAGGCTTTGTGTTTGCCTTTAAAGTGATGGGGCACGTGATTCCTGTTGCTGGATTTTTCTTTATTGGGAGTGGGGAATTTTCTGGGCAAATATTAGGGGAGAACGGTACGGAACTAGCACCGGCATTTTTGTTTGAATTAGTTCAGGAGAGTCTATATGCCATTCCTGACAATGCTTTTATAACAGGCTTTGCGATCCTTTTACTTGGAATGGTTTCTGGATTAGATGGGTCTGGGTTTTCTGGGCTCCCACTGATCGGTTCTTTATCAGAAGCATTTGCCACTTCTGTTGGTTTAGACCCGGCAACATTAGGCGCAATTGGTCAAATGGGTGCAATATGGGTTGGTGGTGGTACGTTAGTCGCTTGGTCATCAATTATTGCGATCGCTGGCTTTGCCAAAATTTCAGTCATTGACTTAGTACGAAAGAGTTTCCTCCCAGTTATTATTGCACTAATCGTATCCACCATTGTTGGCTTATTGTTTCTATAACGAATTTATACACTGAACTTCAAAGGAGAGATGTGTTGCTTGTTATCATTTCTCTCTCCTATCTTCTAGTCAACTTTAGAAAAAAGCGAATTCCGACTGCCTGTTCTTTCATTGAAATACCACTTATAAAACACTCGCAGGAGAACCAACGAAAGAAAAATACTTATCCACGTATAATACCAAGTCCAGTGAACAAACTCAATCGTATCTGTATATTTTTCAAACAGTATCTCAGGGATGGTGATTCCCGTAGTGTAAGAAAAATAATAAAGAAAGCGGTTGAAAAGACTTCGATAAATAGGAAAATACAAGACAAAGAAAATGCCTATTACAGGATATACAAAGAATTCAAAGGTGAAACTTGTTTCATTAACGTTTGCCAAAAGTCGTACAGGATAGTTTATCCAATTCCACTCAACAACAAGTATTCCGAGAAACCACGTTACAAACTGTTGGAACAAAAAAGCAATGCTTGCTTCTCTATACTTGTTGGTAGGAATAAAAAATAGTGAAAAAACGGTTATGTTCCAAACTAAATAAAGAATTGTGTATTCTAGATTCATAATTGGTTAACTCCTGCTTTGCGATCAGAAAATGGCTTTCCCTTTAAAAGCCATTCTATATATCTCCTACACAACAATAACTCAATTGTAAAATTACAAGAACTCCTAAGCAAATTACCTGGTTTCACGGTCATTAATTCAGTACTCTTTCCTATTAAAAACATAAACAGTAAAATAGCTCCAACCCAATACATATAATGAAAGATACGTCTAACCTTCCCTTTTTTTTCTGGATAGGTTAGCTGAAAAAATACAGCAGCAGTCGGGAAAACAATATACTCAACTGAAAAGTTAATCTTAGTTGCATTAGGGAACTCACGTATCGGTGCAGAAAGGAGTCCAAAATAAGTTAAACCAATACTGTACAACCAAGTTAACGTTTGAAAGAATAGAAACACAGCAATCATTTCTCGATACCGCTCTTTGGGAACGAATTTCAGCAAAAAAAGTGGAAAAATGATCCATGTTGCGATGAGTACAGTACGTTCCACAGTCATTTAGTTACACCTCAAGATACAAGTTATTTTTAGCACTATTAAATGGAGACATTAATATTAGTTTTCTCGTAAATTACTTGCAAACGCAAATAAAAATGTTGGTAACATTATTTTCAATATATATCGAAATTATTCAAATAACTAAACCTGTTCACTTATTTATTGTTCTGCTTTATCCATAACTATCCAAAAATAAAAAGATGAACTACCTAAAAAGGTATCCATCTTTAATAACTGAACGTATTTGGATTAAAGAAATTGCGTAACCAAATTGACAATAACAGGGCCAATCAACACAATAAACAAAGTTGGAAAGATAAATAGAACCATTGGAATTAACATTTTCACAGGTGCTTTCATCTCTTGTTCTTTTGCATGAAACCGCAGAGACGGTACTTATAAGCCTGGAGCCAATTCAACTCGAGCTCAAATGGCTGCAATGATGACAAGGATGACAGAGAATTTCAAAGCGTTAAAACATTGACTGGAATCGGCTGTCTTATTTTGTACGACAGCCGATTAAAGTGCTGCATACTAATCACGTTCCTTTAATTTCATTCATTTAAACTTTTACATTCCATCTTCCTCAAACCGCTTCAAATCATTCTTATGACCAATAACAATCAGAAGATCTTTTTCATAAATTAATTCATTCGGCAAAGGTGATACATTAACTGCTTCTCCACGTTTAACTGCTAAAATAGTACATCCATATTTTGCTCGTACATTTAATTCAACAAGCGATTTGTTTTGGATTTTACTCGTTGCCAGCAGCTCAACAATGCTATATTCCTCAGATAATTCAATATAATCAACGATTTTCTCTGATGTTAAATGTTGTGCAATTCGTATCCCCATATCTTGTTCGGGATGAATAATGCGATCTGCTCCAATTTTTTCAAGCACTTTATGATGATAATTGTTTTGTGCTTTGACCCACACATTTGGAACATTCATCTCCTTTAATATAAGGGTCGTTAAAATACTCGTTTGGATATCATCACCTATAGCGACAACCACATATTCAAAGTTTCCTATTCCAATAGACTGTAATGCTTTTTCATCCGTTGTGTTTGCGATCACCGCGTGAGTAGCAAATGGAGCATACTCATTTACCTTCTCATCTCTAACATCAATTGCTAACACTTGGTGCCCCATTTTATATAACTCTTTACAAATACTCCCACCAAAACGCCCTAACCCGATGACAGCAAATTGTTTTTTAGTTGTCATTTTCCCCACTCCTTGTATTTAACTTAGTAAGTTTCAAAAAGCATTCCATACAAACAATCAATGACATAAAAGAACTATATCTTACTTACAATCTCTTCAAGAAAATGTTCTGCCGACATCCTGACGTCTCCCCCACCTTGAACAAGTTCTTCACTACCTCCACCTTTTCCGTTTATCGCTTTTAGCGATTCAAGAATGACCTGCTTACATTTCGCTTCTGAAGCAGGTCCCTTCGCCCCTATCACTTGAAGACGCTTTTCATTTTGGGCAACAAATACTACACATGTTTGTTCTGAAATCGTCGTTATCATTTGTGCAAGCTTTTGTAATTCTTTTATAGGTCGCTCATAATAAACACGACTGACAATTGTGTCGTTTGAATGCAGTAACTGTTTGGCTTCAGATGTAAGTTGCTCTTCTTTTAACTTCTCAAACGCCTGTTCTAGCTCTTTTTCTTTTTGTAGAAGACGCTTTACTGCTGTAGTCATTTTTTGTTCTGGCACATTTAATAAATCTGTTAGTTCGAATAGAATTTTCGTTTTCTCGTTAAATTGTGTTAACACACGATTCCCGCAAATAAAGTGAATCCGTACTTTTTTCTTGTGTCTTTCCCAATTGATTATTTTTACCGCCCGTACTTCCGCACTTGAATTAGGATGCGTTCCTCCACAAGCGTTGTAATCAAAATCGGGTATGACAACTAGTCGAATGTTTTCTGTTACAGATGGCTGTTTTCGCAATGGATATAGATTAAGGTCATCCTTTGAAATCCATAATGTTTCAATTTTGTGGTTTTCCAAAATGACTTGATTAGCTAAAGCTTCTGCTGCCTTTAGTTCCTCTTCAGATATATTTGACGTATTTAAATCAATCGTTAACACTTCTTTGCCAAGATGGAAGCTAATGGTTTCAAAACCAAACATCTCAGCAAATGCCGCTGAAAGAATATGTTGACCAGCATGTTGTTGCATGTGATCAAACCGCCTATCCCAGTCCAGTACACCTTGAATAACCTCTTGATGATCTACTATAGGGCTTTTAAGATAATGTCGAATTTCACCTTCGACGTTCTCAACATCTACAACATTGACCTCTGCTAATGTGCCTATATCGTGTGGTTGACTACCACCTGTTGGATAAAAAGCGGTCTTGTCTAATACAACATACCATCTCTTTTTTTCATCCTGTTGCTGTGTAACGATTTTCGCTGTGAACTCTCTTTTATAAGCATTTTCATAAAATAATTTCGTTTCCATTAATTGGTCCATCCTTTGCATTTTTGTATCTTTACTTATTCTACTACGAATCATAAGAATAAATCTTCACTGTTAAGAGATACTCTATATGAAAGGAGTGTTTATTATGACACAAAACTTAACTGAAATTATGTCAAAAGACATTGTAACCATCGATTCAGATCAATCCATTCAAGAAGCTGCTACTTTAATGAAAAACCATGATATCGGATCGATTCCGGTTGTGAAAAATGGGGAGCTTGTTGGAATAATTACAGATCGAGATATCACACTCCGTTCAACTGCAAGTGGGAAAGATTCTCATGTGTCCGTTGCCGAGTGTATGTCTACAAACCTTACTGTTGCCTCTCCATCAACAGACCCACATGAAGCTGCAAATATGATGGCACAACATCAAATTCGTCGCTTACCTGTTGTTGAGAATGGACAAATAGTTGGAATGGTAGCAATCGGTGACTTAGCAGTTGAGAACATTTATGAAAATGAAGCGGGAGAAGCGCTCCATAACATTTCCCAAAAAGATCAGAACCCATTATCTTAACGTAAGAAATGCCTCAATAAGGTCAGATTTGACCTAATTGAGGCTTTCCTTATTTATCTTTTTAAAAAGCAACTTGAACGACATGTTCAAGTTGCTAGTTAGCCATTACTATTTACTTGTTATATCCACCAAACTGTTGTTCAGCTTGTTGGACAAGACGCTTAGTAATTTCTCCTCCGACCGAACCGTTAGAACGAGAAGTTGAATCTGATCCAAGTTGGACACCAAACTCTTGAGCAATTTCATACTTCATTTGATCCAATGCTTGTTCTACTCCAGGTACAACTAGTTTGTTGCTACTATTGCTTGCCATTTTGTATCACCTCACTTTTTCTGTTGTACTAGTTATCCTTTGTTAGAGAATCAATCTTATGTACTGACCGGACTGATAATGTTTTCTGCTTGTAAATCGTGAAATAAGACTGACTCAATTAGAGCCAGCCCCATCCCTATGTGTTTTCTTTATACTTATGTGGTTATTTGTTGTTTTTACGTTTTTTACGATTGTTTCGGTTGTTTAACTCTTGTGCATCATTTTCTTCTGCAAATTCAGCTTTTGCATTTTCCATTTCACCATTATTCTGCTTGTTTTTATTTCGTTTTCCCATTTGTATCACCTCCTAACCAAGATTATTATTACCAAACGATTTTAAATCCATTCCACTTTTTCTTTTTTTCAATGTACAGGCTGATTACGTGCAACAAACGATAAGATCGGTATATAATATTACATAAGTAAGGAGGTTGATTTAATGGGTATTCCAAAACCACTTGTTCAAGTAAATCAGTTATTTATCGTACTCACTGTCATTATTGCGCTATTCTTATCAAATTGGATTTTACTACTTCCTTTTTTAGTAGGTGTGATTACGCTAATAACAAAACGTAATTTAGTTATGATGGTTGGTAAGAATTTATTACAAAAGCCTCGCAATGAGTATATTCAAGAGGATTCAAACCAACAAATCTTTAACCAATGGATAGCAACTATATGTTTAGGGTTATCATTGATGTTCTTTTCGATCGGTCTTCCTATATGGGGGTATGTGTTTAGTATAATGGTCATGCTTGCAGCTGGTATTGCATTACTCGGCTTTTGTATTGGCTGTACAATCAGATATCGCTATATGATGTGGAAGCATAAGAAAGCAACCAATTCTTGAACAACAAAAGGTCTGATCCGCTAGCACACACAACAAACATTGTGACAACTAAACGGATCAGACCTCTTTTTATTAAAAGACCCAACACCTAGAGATCAAGAATCTTATCTAAATTTTTCAACTCTAATTCTTCAAATTTCTTCCCCATTTTGCTAAGATCGATGTTTAAGATCGCCTCTTCCATCGTACAACAAACATCCACTTGACAATTTATAGTGGCCAGGTCTCTACATAAATGAAGCATGTCTAAATCGTTCTCAATCTTTTGGCGTTGAGATTTTGTTAACGAAGAAATATTATCCAATATTCCTTCAATCGTCCCATGTGTTTGAAGCAATCGAATTGCCGTTTTCTCGCCTATTCCTTTAACTCCAGGATAATTATCACTACTATCACCCATTAAGGCTTTTAAATCAATCATTTGAGTCGGGGTAATGCCCTTTTCAGAATAAAACAACTCCTCATTGTATACCGCATAATTGCCATAGCCTTTTTTCAAAATAATGACAGAAACATGTTCCTCTAACAATTGCAATATATCGTGATCTCCTGTTAGGATCAACACCTCAGAATGCTGGCTTAATTCTTTCGCTAACGTTCCAATACAGTCATCTGCTTCAAAGCGTTCTAAGCCTACATTCGGGATATCAAGTTCTTTTACCACTTCTTTTACAAGATCAAACTGTGGAATTAACTCAACAGGTGGCTCTCCTCGGTTCGCTTTATAATCTGGAAACAGTTCTGTGCGATAAGTCGTACTGCCCATGTCCCAGCAACAAACAACATGCGTTGGCTTAAATGTGTTAACAGCCGTAAATAAGTGCTTCACAAATCCGTGAATCGCATTCGTTGGAACTCCTTTACTATTAATCATAAAATACCCGCTCATCGCCGTCGCATAAAACGAGCGAAATAATAAAGCCATTCCATCCACAAGCAATACTCGATTCGTTTTCTCCATGTGACTCATAGTCCCCTTACAACATAAAAGACATGTGAAGGTGTTACACATGTCTTTTACTCCATTATTTTTGATATTCCAAATGAATTAGAATAACATATTACAATTGCGCACGTTACCTTTTATTTGAAATTGGCCACCAATGAAAGCCATCTTCTGCTAGTAACTTATCAGCTTGCTTTGGCCCCATTGAACCTGCCTCATACGAAGCAACTTCTATATCTTTGCTTTCCCATGCCTTCGAAATCGTATCAATAAATGTCCATGATAAATCAACTTCATCCCAATGAGCAAAGTTCGTTGCATCTCCTTGGATACAGTCGTAAATTAAACGCTCATATGCTTCAGGTGTATTCGACGTGTCGACACAATCATGGCAATAATCTAACTCTACCGGTGTAGTCTCACCTGACATGCCCATTTTCTTTCCGTTAAGCTGCAAAGTAATGCCTTCATCTGGCTGGATGGAAATGACGAGTAAGTTCGAATTTTTCTTATCGTTCTCACTATAGTACAAATTCATCGGTCTGTCTTTAAATTGAATGACAATCTTTGTTGATTTTTGACTCATCCGTTTTCCTGTTCGGATGTAAAAAGGGACACCCGCCCAACGGTGATTATCGATTAATAATTTTCCAGCAACATATGTTTCCGTAATTGAATTCGGGTCAACATTTTTCTCATTACGATACCCTTGTACTTCTTTACCTTTAATAACTCCAGTGTCATATTGACCTCTGACAAAATATTCAGGCGTTTGTTCAAGACTAAAGCGTCTTAATGCTCGAAGTACTTTAATTTTTTCACTTCTTATTTCATCCGTTGTCAAGCGAATTGGCGGCTCCATTGCAAGTAACGAAACCATTTGTAACATATGATTTTGCACCATATCACGAAGAGCTCCCGATGTCTCATAGTATCCACCGCGGTCTTCTACTCCTAATGTCTCACTTGATGTTATTTGAACATTCGATATGTACTGATTGTTCCATAATGGTTCGAAAATTGCATTAGCAAAACGAATTACTTCAATATTTTGAACCATATCCTTACCTAAGTAATGATCAATACGGTAAATCTTATCTTCTGAAAATGCTTGGCGAATCTCATTGTTTAATTTCTCAGCTGATGGTAAGTCTCTTCCAAAAGGTTTCTCGATAATTAGTCGAGTCCATCCATTCGATTCCGTTACCTTTTCAGATTTTAAATTTAATGCGATCGTACCAAAATATTCAGGCGACATAGCCATGTAGAAAATACGATTACCTGGAATTTGATATTCTTGCTCCACTTGTTGGAGCATCGTATCTAATTCACGATATGACTCCTTATTTGTAACATCAAATGGCATATAATAAAAATGTGAACAAAACGTTTCAACTAGCTTTGAGTCTTCTCCTTCTGGTAAGGAATTCGTAATTGTTTCACGTAAGACTTCATTTGTCCATGCTCTTCTAGCTACACCAATTACAGCGAAATTGTCAGACAGCTTCCCTGCTTTATACAATTTGTATATTGACGGGAATAATTTTCTTTTAGCTAAATCTCCAGTCACTCCAAAAATAACAAGAGATGTTGTAGGATTATTTGTTGTTTTCATTTAGTCCGGCCTCTCTTTACATGGTTACTTCTCTTATAAAAAAGTAACGCAAATTCACCTAATAAGTCAACTTATCACTCTTAATATCATTTAATTTTTCATCTTCTACTGAATAAAGTAATCCTTTTTTAAGGTATTTATCTTTCAACGGCAGAAGTGCAATACTACCGTGGAAGTGTTCCCACACTTTCTTTACTTTTTTAGAAAATTTTGACCTTTGAGGGTTTTTATAATATTAAATGAAACCATTAGCCCAAGTCCAGTATCTTTTTCTTTTGTTAATAAAAATGATAAATATTGAGTGTAATAATGCTCAATCATCTATTCATGAAGTAAATGTTTTTATCTGATTCACCCTATTCCTACACCCAGTTGAAATCTCAAATACAATCACCTTCCACATAGTGATATACCGATATAATTATTCGCTATTGAATTAGTTCTTAATTTCAGGGGATATTCATCCCTATACAATTCTCAAATAGATTGTCACACACAAAATATACTTATTCAGAAAAACTCCATCTTCTTTTTTTTGCTTACCAATGTAGAAAGATCGTCTTTTTTCAAACATCATGATGATCCGTGTTACTTTTTAGGTGCCAAGTAAAATTCAGATAATTATTTTTATTTAATCATAAGTTTCTTCTTTAAACAAGTGTTATATATTTATACGCACAACGGAACTATACTGAAATAAGTTTTTTGTTTTTTGAAAACGATGTAGTATCATTCAATGAGACATAATCATTTTCCCTTACTTTCAATTGAAAATGACTCTTAGCCGTATTCACTATTCGAGTCATTTTCTTAATTATAAAACCTACAAATACAATTTTCATTTTTCACAACGTAAAATTAAATTGCCTATTTTTCCGTCAAATTTTTTCAATATATGCTCATGCTCATCCAACATATCCAATAGTTCAAGATCTAGTTCAAGAGATAAATCAATTTGATTCGCTTGTTTCTGCTCTAATGGTACACTTACAATGTCAATCTTAGTGAACCCCACTTGGTGAAGTTGATTTTTCCATTGATTTATCTCGTAACATTCTGTAAATCCATAAAAGGACATTAACTCTCTTTTTTCATTTTCAGGGAAAGGTTGTAACAAAGTCATCTCATTTAATATGATGACACCGCTATCTTTAAGCACTCTATAGCATTCTGTTAACGCTTTTTTAACGCTAGCAAACATCAAAACCGATTCAGATAATACATAGTCAAAAAAACCATTTTCAAATGGGAGTCCTTCAATGGAAGCCTCTTTTAGCATGACTCTTTTCTCAGTTTCCTTCATCCGTTGTTTTGCTTTTTCTAACATGATGGGGTGATTTTCTATCGCGTAAACACAACATCCAAATCTCTTGGCTAAATAGTTAGCAGATTCCCCTAATCCACTACCCACATCTAAAATTGTCATATCTGCTGTTATTGATTCTTGTTCAAAAATTCTTTCTGTGCAAGTCATTCCACCTGGATGAGCACTTTTCACCCCACATTGTGCAAGAAAATCAATATAACTATATTTTTTCATTCTTTCACTTCCTTTTCTCTTTATTGATATCGTATGATCATCACTTCTAACGGGTTCTTTCTATGACAAATGCTCATCTTTCCTCTTAATTAGGCTTATTTACAAACAAGAACATAAATCAAAAATAGAATAAAGTGAACAACCAGTTTATGGAGAAGAAAGGAGTGTCAGTTTTGTCTTATTATGATCTTTGCTGTAGATATCATGGAAGGGTTGTTACCATTACAGATCGGCAAGGGAGAAAACATACAGGGAGAATTCAACAAGTAACAAATTCTCATGTTTATCTAGAACCTTCTAGATCTAGGCAATTTGGAGGATTTGGATACGGATATTACAGAGGGTATGGTTACAGACGGGGCTATCCGATTGCATTTGCTTTCATCACAGGTATAGCACTCGGAGCACTATTGTTTTGGTAGTTTAGTAGCCACCTTTAAATTTTTTATTTGGAGCACTCAGCTTCAAATAAATTCGAAGCTTTCCGCCTGCAATGACTTACTCATTGCAGGCTTTATTAAGACGTTAGAATACGCTTAAAAGAAATAGAACCAAATAAGTCAACAAACAACTATAAATGATTAAGCGGTCTGCTCTCTAGTACAGGAATTAGAGAGATCATGAAATTCGTGACTCTCTCTGGCTTCCTTGCCTAATGAATATTCAATTATAATAAATCTTTACCTTGTACACACTGCATATCACATAGTTTCTAACTCTACTCCAACAATATGATCCATTTGTTTTAACGTATAGTAAATGTCCGTTGTATAACGTTTATCATCAACGAGCAATCTTACATCCATCTGCTGGTACGTAGAATCTCGTAAGTCTTTGACTCTTACCTTTCTTGCTTTCAACTGTTGTCGTTTCATTTCTTTTAAGATATCGGTTAGTTTATCTTCTGAGTCGACGATGATTTTTACTTTGAGCTCTTTTTCCCTTAGGGCCCTTGGTCCGATAAACCTAAATAAAAATGGCAAAAATTCTACACTAATAAGTAACAAAACCGTAGCAACAACTGCTTCTAACCAAAAACCAGCACCGCAAGCGATCCCGATTCCTCCTGCTCCCCAAATCATCGCAGCGGTTGTTAGACCTGAAATCATATCATTGTTTCGCCTTAATATTACTCCAGCTCCTAGAAAGCCTATTCCAGAAACGATTTGCGCTGCAAGTCTCAACGGGTCCATCGGTTTGCTATAGGCAACTGAATATTGTTCAGCTCCTAATATCGAGACGTACGTCAGCAAACAACTCATAATTCCGATAACAAGACACGTTTTAAGTCCTAATGGTTTTCGTTTTAATTCTCGTTCAATTCCAATAATCGTACATAAGATTGTTGCTATAGCAAGTTTAAACACAAAACTATTCGGTTCTATTTCGATCCACATACTCTTTCCCCCATTACGAACATTTCCAATATACTATATTCGTTATTGTCATTTCTAACTCCTTTATTCCCTCTTAACGCTAAGACAAAAAGACCCAACTCCATTTTTGAGAAGGGTCAATTACTTCTTTATCTAGCTTGAATAAACATTTGTACCCATGCACCATGATAGAATCCAACACCAATTGTATCATATTCTGGCTTCAAGATGTTCTCCCTATGTCCAGGTGAGTTCATCCAATCTCGCATAACTTGCTCAGGCGTTGTTTGGCCTTTTGCAATGTTTTCTCCAGCAGACTGATAACTGATCCCAAAAGAGCGTAGCATATCAAAAGGTGAGCCGTAATTCGGGCTATTATGCGAGAAGTAATTCGAATTAATTAAATCTTGCGCTTTCTTATGAGCAACATTCTTCACATCTGCTCGGTGTTGAAGCTCTCTTAATCCACGTTGTCGTCTTTCTTGATTCACAAGAGCAACCACTTGATCTTCAAATGCACTATGATGTGATGATTCTGGTTTTAAACGAATCACTTCGCCTACCTGCATATTAGTAGGAACAACATCTGGATTTAATCTCATTAGCTCTTTATAATCAAGTCCATACCTCTGTGCAATAAACCAGAATGTATCACCGCGCGATACTTTGTAATGGGAGAACGGTGGTTCATTAAACGTTTTCACTGCAGCATCAACTGGGGGCTGAGCCGAAAAGATTGTCATAAGGACAACTACAACCATTAGAACATGTACTTTCTTCATTGTTTCCCTCCGTGTATTGTTATTTTCAGCTTTATTGTCTCTAGCTTTGGAAAAACGATACACGATAAATAAAAATACTGTGTTTCAATTTATATTCAAGGAAACATGTAATTTTAGTTTGAGATGCGGACTAAATGAAAATGAAATGTTAATACATAAAAAAGGCTAAACCTTATTGATTTAGCCCTAAGTTGAAAGTTGTATTTGTTTGAGGTTACTTTGTAGCAATAATCGAAACCGCAAAACCAGAAAGATAGGATTGCTTTGCTAGAAAAGAAAAACCAGCCTCTTTCATATATTTCTCTGTTTTTCTGTTTAGATGACAGCCATCACATAGTTGTTTCCAAACAGGAGTAAACATCGTTTGGAATTTAGAGAAAATAGGGTGATCCATCTTAACGTGTTCTAATAGTAAGACTTTTCCATTTGGTTTTAACACCCTCATTATTTCTAATAACACTTTGCTCGGTTCATCAACAGAACACAGAACAAGAGTTACGACAACCGTATCAAAGTGATGATCAGGAAATGGAAGTTTCTCAGCCTTCGTTTCATAAATAGAAATGGGAATCGAAGTTTGCTTTTTCCGTTCGATAGCCTTTTTAATCATATGCTGGTTTGGTTCAATCGCTATAACTTCATCACAATGTTCATATAGAGGAAAATTCACCCCAGTACCTGCCCCTATCTCTATCACAGAACCTTTTGCGTGCTTTAATAAATCTTTTCTCCACGAAGTAATAAGTCTTTTTTCTAAAGGGTTCATAAATGCATCATAATATGCGGCAAAAAGCTTTTTCATTCTTCACACCTGTTATCAATTTAGTTTTAATACACACCACGAATATAAGCGTGAACGTCATTTTGATAGAACTCATTAATTCTAGCTAATTCTTCTTTACTGAAAGAAGGGACTGATACAGCCTGCAAATTATCTTCCACTTGATTAACCGTTTTAAAACCAGGTATTGCACAAGTGACCGCATCTTGATCAAGAATCCACCTGAGTGCTGCTCTTGTTCGATTGCCTCGTCCTGTTTCAATCCAACTTAATTCATTACTTAGCTCTACACCTTTATTAAATTCTAGACCGCCAAACGTTTCACCTACATTAAATGCATCACCGTTCCGGTTAAAATTGCGGTGATCATCATTCTCAAACGTTACTTCCTTTGTGAATTTCCCCGTTAATAATCCACTAGCTAAAGGAACTCGAGCTAAAATGCCTACCCCTTTTTCTTTAGCTGTTGGTAGTAGCTGTTCTAGTGGCTTTTGACGTAACATATTAAAAATAACTTGTAGCGCTTTTACACCTGGTATTTCTAAACAATAAAGCCCTTCTTCAACTGTTTCAACACTAACACCGTAATGACGTATTTTCCCTTCTTGTTGGAGTTTATCAAGGACTTCAAAGACATCGCCATGTTTTAAAACTTCAAAAGGGGCACAATGAATTTGAAATAAATCAATACGTTCTCTTTGTAATCGCTTTAAACTTGCTTCACAGTAAAAACGAACACTCTCTTCTGAATAAGTGTTTAGATCATGAATGTCACCTGCACGACAAAATTTTGTTGCAATATGTATTTGTTCCTCCTTGCCTTTCGTTGCTTTTGCAAGTAGCTCCTCACTATGTCCATTCCCATACACATCTGCTGTATCAAAGAAATTTACTCCAGCATCCATTGCTCGTTCTAACCCTAACAAGGCTTCTTGATCATTAGATTTCCCCCATGACCCTCCAATGGCCCACGTGCCAAAACTTAATTCACTAACATGCAAATCTGTATTCCCTAATTGACGGTACTTCATCGAAACCTCTCCCTTATGATCTATTTCTATATGATCTTTTTTTAAAAGGTGACTTTGTGATAAGTCACCTTTTCCTAATTCATACATTCATAGTAGTCTGTTTCAGTAATATTTCACCACAAAAATGTTGTATTACTATCATGAATTCATTATGCCGTCATTCCCTACCTATTTGCTGAGTTTCGGGTAAACAAGATGATATTGTTGTACCTTTGTTCAAAAATGTTTCATTTGATACATTCGCTAATAACGGACTTATTTCCTCTACAAAAAAAACATTTAATGAATGCATGGCCCTTGTACAAATCGTATATAGAAGTTTTCGTTCACTTTGTTTAAAATAAGCATCAACTGATGCATTGTAAACAAGAACAGCGTCAAACTCCACCCCTTTTGCTAAATAAGAAGGGATAATTAAAACATTTGAGTCATAACCAGTTGAATCTTTTTCCATTAACCGTACATCAACTTTCTTCTTCAAATTGTCATATAAAGTCTTACTTTCCTTTGCTGTTTTGCAAATAATTGCTATTGTACGATGCTTCTGCTTCAGTTCAAAGACACGCTCAATCATAAGTGCATGCATTTCATCAATGCTATTTGACCCAACGACTGTAGGCCTTTCACCGTCTCGATTAAAAGGTTCAATTTCCGCTTGAATAATTCCCTTTGCGAAATTAATAATTTGTCTTGTCGAGCGATAGCTTTGTGTTAATTCGTATTTTTCGATTTTACTTGACGAAAATAGGGACTCAAACGCCAAAAAGCTGCTTACGTTTGAATGAGCATAAATCGATTGATTTGCGTCTCCTAGGACGGTCAATTTAGCTCGCGGAAACATGTTTTTAATAAAAGCGAATTGAAACGGTGAATAATCCTGAGCTTCATCAATAAATACATGTCTGACTGTTGTATTAACTTGAAATCCCTCAAGTTTTCCTTTTACATATAAATAAGGAGTTGCATCTTCGTAAGAGAATATAGATTGACGGATTTTCTGAACAGAATCTAGGCAGTGTTCTGCCTTTAGTAATGACTCCATCAATTGTACATAAATAGATGCTACATCTAAAAAACGTATTTCCTTAATATCATTTTTAATTTTCTTCATTCTTCTTTTAACAACAAGTAAGCGTAATAGCTCTTCCTCACGTTCAAACTCATAAAATGAATCTGTTTCATTTTTCTTTTGCTTTTCAATTTTATTGTGTACTTTTAATAAAACTTCATTGTCGAGCAATTCTATCTCTTGTTCAACCCACTCTTTTTTTCGTTCGTTCAGCTCAAACCCTCTAACCTCTTTGAGCAATTTCTCCACTAACTTCTGAAAACGGTTAGGAATCGAAATTGTATCTGGTAGCTCATAAAAGTACGAACTAATCTTTTCTTTTGTAAGTAAGGTTTCCCCTCTAAAAACAATGTCAGTAAATATCATGCCTTCTTTTTCAAGTGAATCAATATATTGGTCAATTAATTGAATATATTCGAGTGATGATTTGAACTTTATACTTTCAATTTGTTCATTATAATTCGGACCTTCATCAGCTGTTAGCACATACTCCATCTGCATAAAAGGATCTTCAAGTTTCCAATCATCACCAAGGCGATGCTCCAAATAAGCCTGGAATGTTGTTTGCTGCATATTATCTTCCCCGAGTTCAGGAAGAACCGTTGAAACATAGCTATTAAATAATGGGTTAGGTGAAAATAGGACAATTTGATCGGCCACCAGCGTATCACGATGTCGATAAAGTAAATAAGCCACTCGCTGCAGTGCTGCAGACGTCTTTCCACTTCCTGCCACTCCTTGAACAATTAAAAGATGCCCTCGTTCATTGCGAATAATTTGATTTTGTTCTTTTTGAATGGTAGCAACAATGCTCTTCATTTGAGAATCAGATTGTCCTCCTAACACTTCTTGGAGCATTTCATCACCTATGGTGATTCCAGTGTTAAACATATGCTTAATTTGAGCATTACGAATAATAAACTGTTTTTTTAACTCTACTTCTCCTGAAATTGTTCCAGACGGCGTTTCGTACTCTGCATGTCCGGGGCCGTAATCATAATACAAACTTGAGATTGGCGCACGCCAATCGTATACATAAAATTCAATCCCACTATCATCTACAAAAGAAGATGTTCCAATATAAACAGACTGCGACTCTTCCTCTCCCTGTTCTAAAAAGTCAATTCGACCGAAGTAAGGTGAATACTTTAATTTATGTAAGTTTTTTAGTTGCTTAAGATCGTGCCGATGACTTCTTTCTTTTTCTGACATGAACTCAGCCTGCTGTTTAATGCTCGCATAAGTTTCTGCCGCTTCTTCAGCACTATCAAAATTTACGGTTACGTCCTCCCAGAACTTTTTCCGGATATCAATTACATCTATTTTGATGTCCCCTAATTTCTCTTCTAATCCTTTTTCTCGTTTATTTATTTCACTGACCACTTCATCCACTCGTAGTTGCTCATTGTCCCAATCGGAATTATTGCTCATTCTTTGACTCCTTCCATTAAAGTCTTTGACTTTGTTCAAAAAGCTAAATACCAACCATTTTGAACAAAGTCTTACTTATAGGTGTTATATACACATTTCAATATGGATATGCATCTATCCTCTTTCATCATCTGCATTTATGTATAAAAGAATCATGATTCACGTAAATTAACGGTACGTTAGTATCATAAGTACGCGAAACAAAGGAGATATTCATGGCTACCGAAGAGTACATTGAGGAATGCTTAACTAGAGCACAACAAACAATTGATCGTGCACTGACAGAATTAATGGAAGTAAAAATGATTCGAGAAAATGATCCTACAGAATTTGCTTTTGCGCAAAAAGAATTAGATGAGATTCAATCTGAAATTGATGTACTAGTAAAAGACAACGATTCTACGAACTCACAATTGCTAGAGGCACAGGCACGTTTGAATGAGGTACGTGAAATTATGATAAAAGGAATTTAAGAAAAACAATGAGCAACGTCTTTTAGGCTTTATACTTATTTGAAATCACTCAAATTTTACAGCTAAAAAAGCTGCCCATGATCAAATAGGCAGCTTTCCTGTTTAGCTATAAGTTGCTTCAAACCACTCTTTTGCTTTTTCCACTTCTTCTCGAACGAGTTGATGCCCCCCATCAACCCAATATTCATTCATTGTGGCATTCGCTTTTTCTAAGTCTTTTATTAATTCTTTTGTTTCATTTAATGGAATCAACGGATCACGCTTTCCAGCACCGATAAACACTGAAGTGCCAGTTAAGTCAGGAATTTCAACGCCACGACGAGGGACCATCGCATGAAAAAGGATCGCGCCGTTTAACGCATTTTCATGATGGTACATCATACTCGCAGCAATATTTGCCCCGTTCGAATAACCAATTGCTACTACACGATCTCGATCAAATCCGTATGTTTTTGCACTCTCATTTACAAATTCAGTTAATTCTTTTGTACGAAACACTAAATCTTCTTCATCAAATAGACCTTCTGCTAATCTACGGAAGAAACGTGGCATGCCGTTCTCTAATACATTTCCTCTTACACTTAAAATCGAAGAGTCTGGTGCAATCATATTAGCTAATGCTAACAGATCATGTTCGTTCCCACCTGTACCGTGTAGTAGTAACAATGTAGGTGCATCTTGTTTCTTTCCTTTAGTATAGATATGTTTCATAATAATCATTCCTTTGTATCTAATGGTTTTAATTTTGCTTCAATTTCTGCACGTTGATTTTCAAAATAAGGTGGCAAAGAAAGATTCTCTCCTAAATGTTCAAATGATTCATCTCCTTCAAAGCCAGGTCCATCTGTTGCAAGCTCAAACAAAATTCCATTAGGTTCACGGAAATAGAGTGAACGGAAATAATAACGTTCCACAAAACCTGAATTCGGCAACCGGAGCTGTTTTAAATAATCAACCCACTTTTTAAGTTCTTCTTCACTTTCAACACGAAAAGCAACATGATGAACACTTCCTCTACCAGGCCTTTCACTTTGTAAATCTGCTCGCTCTTCTAGATAGATTTCTCCCCCTGTGCCACCTTCACCTGTTTCAAACACACGGATGGGAGGGTGATTATTGAGATTCGATTGATAGGAGTCTTTTTCACGATAACCCATGACATCCGTTAATATCTTTGCCGTGATCTCCGGCTGTGCAACCGTTAATTTCACAGGACCTAATCCAATAATTCCGTATTCAACAGGAACCGGACTTTTGTCCCAAGGTTTCCCACCGAGTACTCCGTGATTTGTTTCATCTGATACTAGTTCTAGACGCTGACCTTCGAAATCACGGAACGCTATTGTTTTCCGTCCATACTTTGTAGCGATCTCATCATGCTCTACTGCAAATTCTTCAAAGCGTTTTTTCCAGTAGGAAATAGCCTCGTCACTTTCAACACGTAACGATGTTAAAGAAATACTATTTGTCCCGTGATATGTCGTTCCTGCATGAGGAATTTCAAAAAATGTTAAGTCTGTTCCCGGATTTCCCCTTTCATCGGCGTAAAATAAATGATAAACAGATGTATCGTCTTGGTTAATGGATTTCTTCACAAGTCTGAGCCCGAGTACTTTTGTATAAAAACGATAATTTTCCTTGGCATTCGCCGTTATAGCAGAAACATGATGTTGACCGAGTAATGGTTTTACTTGCATGTAGATCACTCCTTCTTTAGATCTAACTTTTTTAGTAATGAAAGAAGCTGTTTTTGTTCTTCTTTATCAAGTGTTTGAAATTGTGATGCTTGAAATAATTCTTGTTTAGGTACAACTTCTTCAAAAAGCTTTTCTCCTTGAGTTGTTAATGAAATTAGTTTTGTGCGCCATTCTTGCTTCCGCTTTACCAATCCAATCTTTTCCATTTTTCTAAGCATTTGTGTTATGTTTCCTTTGCTGACGAGTAATTTCTCAGCTAACTCTTGCTGTGAGAGTGATTGATGTGCACCAACTTGAACTAGTAAATCAAATTGAGCTATTGTCAACCCCCATTGTTTCACATGTTGATTCGATAAACGATTACTTTGGTTATAAAACCGGGCAATGCGGAACCATAGTAATAAGCCAAGGCGAACGTCTTGCGTCCTTTCGAGATCATTTTTGGACATTTTGTTCACTCCTTTGATGAATCTATTATCAGTTTATATATAAACTGATATCTTGTAAAGAGATTTCACTAACTTTTTTAAAGTGAATTATATATTGCTAAAATTATTATCAGCAACTACGTGAATTTATATTTTTTCTATCTAATTCTACTTAACTTCTATAGAACTAAAAATAGCTGCCTCAAAAGATCGATAAATGACCCAATTAAGACAGCTTTTAATTATGTTACTTGGTTTACTTATTGAGAGAAGATAGAATTGCAAACAGTTCTTCCAAATGAGTAATTTCAAAATCTGGCACAACTTCATTGCGCTCTTTATTGTGTCGATTTATCCAAACAGACTTCATACCAACCCGGGATGCACCTAAAATATCTGTCATAAGATTGTCACCGACCATAATCGCTTCATCTTTTGTGAGCGACATCTTTTCTAATGCATGTTCGAATATAGTTACGTCTGGCTTCCCTTTACCAAATGCACCAGAAATCACAATGTGATCAAAGTATGGTACTAGTTCAGGAGTGATTTCCAGCTTCGTATTTTGTAAATCGGGAGAACCATTTGTTAACAATAAGAGGTTATACTTCCCCTTTAACTGTTCCAATACATTAAACGATTCCTCATAAACAAATGGATGCTTACGACGCTCTACCGGAAAACGTTCAGCAAGTTCAGATCCAAATTGTGAATCATCTATACCAATTGCTTTTAAACCTCTTGTCCAAGCATCTTTGCGGTATGCAGGAACAATATCTTTCATTTTCCTAAAGTTATCATCATCGTCTAAAAAATTGCCCCATAAGCCTTCAAAAGGATTAATTCCAATCATTTTTGTAAAATCATAGGTTTCGTAGGTTGCATACAATTCACTTGCTTCCTTCCGAACTGCCTTTTCCAAAGCAACTGGATCAATATTATATTGATTCGCTGCGACTTGACACGTTGCTTCAAATGCTCTTTGAACACTTAACTGATCCCATAATAATGTATCATCAAGATCAAAAAAGATAGCTTTAATCATTTTAGAAACACTCTCCCTTGCCACTATAGATTCATTTACTAGATTACCGTTCTCCTCGCAATAAGTAAATAGAATCTCATTAACGTATTTGTTTCAATTCCACATTTTTTGGTAGTACATCTTTTATCGTGTGTAATAGGCTTGAATCAAGATTCATTCGCTCATCTAAAATAGTAGCAATCCCACAGTCTTCGTGGGTACGAATTAAACGACCAACCCCTTGACGTAATCGTAATAACATGTAAGGTACATCAACTGACTGAAATGGGTCATCTACCGAATTTCTTTTTGCTGCGAAAACCGGATCATTAGGTGGAAAAGGCAAAGCCCAAATAATGACACTTGATAATGACTCCCCTGGTATATCTAAGCCTTCCCAAAGTGTGACTGCACATAATACAGAGTCTGTATCCTCTTGAAAGGTGGAAATTAATTGACTAATTTCCTTATCTCCTTCAAACAGCATGTTCCAATGACTGAAAGAAGGATTATTTAATGCTATGTCTTTAAATTTCTTAAGCTCCTCAAAACTAGTAAATAAAATTAATGTTCGTCCATTGGTTTCATGTAACAATGTTTTCGTGTACATTAATTTATCTTCATACGAAGCAACATTTGGTGCGTACAGTTCCATTTGCTTTTCATAATCAAATGGAGAAGAAACAGAAAATGATAAATACTTTTCTAAACCTAAACTATTGGCTAAATAGTCAAATGATTCATTTGTTGATAACGTTGCAGACGTAAAAATAAATGGCAGATGCTTCGAAAACACTTTTTCTTTCAAAACCTCTTCCACTAACCGCGGCATAATGACAAGAGTAATGCCTTGTTCATCCTCTTCAACCCATGTAATAACATTTTTTGTATTCACAAAAATATTCAGGGCATGGTGAATCATATCAAGATGTTCTTCCACAATTTTCAGTTGATACTGATCTATCGTATACATCTCACTCTCGAAGACGATCTCATCCTCGACACGAGCAATTAAATCAACCAATTGCTTTGCTTCTTTTAAAAGGATTGGTGTCAGTTCAATTTCTTTTCGATCCGATCCTTCCACTTTGTTTGCATAGTCACGTAATACAAACGATAGATGCAAACTTTGTGAAATCAATTCTTCAACTAATACTGCAAACTCTTCACGCACATCATTTTCTAACAATCGTGTCAACAATTCCTCAACAACATCATGACGTAGCTTGTACGTTAAAGCTTTTTGGGCCGCAACTTCAAGCAAATGACCTTCATCAAAAATAACCGTACTAGCTTCTGGAAGTAATGGAAGTTGCCCTTCACGAATTCTAGAATCATACGTCCAAACATGTTCCATATAAAAATCATGAGAACAAATAAGTAGATCCGTTGACTTTCGGTAATGGTCACGAGAAAGAGTCTGCCCACAGCGGTGTCGTTTGTCACAAACGAAGCAATCTTGAAAGGAATCCCATCCGACTTTGTTCCATTCGTGATCATTTAGGTGAGCATATTCTTTACGATCGCCATAATGATGAAATGATTGCAGTGTTTGATTTGCATTGACAAACCCGGGTAGATTGACATACATATCATCATAAAGCTCATCATAATCATCTTTTGCCCGTTCTTGATCTAGCTTTTGCAAACAGAGATATTGATCTTTCGACTTCGCTAACCTCGCATCAATCTCGAGTCCAAGAATACGGGAAAGCTTATCAATATCACCGCCCTTTTTAACGAGTTGTTCGATTAATGATTCATCTGCACAAGCAATAATAGCTGGTTTTCTCGTGTACCTTGCATAGCATAGAGCATATAGCAAATAAACGATCGTTTTCCCTGTCCCAACACCTGCTTCAGCAAGAATAATTTCTTTATCTATAAACGCTTTTTCAAGTTGAAATGCCATGTAAATTTGTTCATCGCGAAGTTCCATTCCAGCTTCTGGTAAAATGTCATAAAACACATCTCCAATCCATTCATTTAACCGATCAAAAAATGGCTGGCTCGTATCATAAGAAAAAGGTAAAGGGTTATATGTATTCAAAAAAAGGCCTCCGTATCTTAATAAAAAGTCAATAGATAATTATCTTAAAAAATAACCGATTTGTCAATCCACTTTTTAAAAAAGAAAAAAGGTAACCATATTAGTTTCTGGTTACCTTTTTAGCAGGATTTTATTTCATACCCCACTCATGCAGTTTTAAGCTTCTTACTCCTTGGACAATGTAAGGATCTTGTTCAGCAAGTATTTTAGCTTCTTCATATGAGTCAGCTTTATAGATAACTAATCCACCTTCACCATCAGTAAAGGGGCCTTTTGCATGAACTTTCCCTTCTTTTTCAAGTTCCTCCAAATATGCAAGGTGTTGCGGACGATATGTAGTATTTAATTCAGGTTTCTCCATGTAAAGAATTGCAGCAAAATAAGCCATGACGTAAAGCTCCTTTCAAATAGTTTACGAGATTTTCTTTTCATTACATTGCATTTCCTTTGTCAATGGAATTTGCGTAATATTCAATAATCTCTCTTCTTCTTATAATTCCAATAAATGTACCTTGGTCATCAACTACTGGAATGAAATTTTGTGAAATCGCGAGTGTGAGTAGACCCTTCATTTCTGAGTCAATTCGCACAGGCTTGTTTTTCACTCTCCGCTTAATATCCTTTAGTTGAATTTGTTCTGCTACTTCTAGTGAGAATGAATCGGTGTCTTTAATACGCCAGAGCAAATCACCTTCAGTTAAGGTTCCAATGTATTTACCATGGCGGTCGATAATTGGGACAGCAGTATACTTGTGAAATTCCATTTTTTCTAACGCTTGTCTCATCGTTGAATCTAAATCTAAGTAAGCTACTTCTGCTTTTGGCAATAAGAAAAATGAGATATTCATAGACGTTCTTCCCTTTCCCAACAGTTTCCTATTTTATTATACTCTATTTTAAAAGAATTTACCAAAACTGTTGATAATCGCTTCGGATCTCTTATAAAGTTATTTTCTTTATGAGAGCTAATGCGCCAATGGAAGTGTATCCGATTTTTGTATTTACACACATGCAGATAATTTGTCACTATATCGGACATTTCACGAAGAGGCAATCGCTTCAGACGCTGCACACCTGCTATTTAGAAAACAGCTCATAGCAGGCTTAAAAGATTGCAACGTCTTCACTCATTGCTTCGAGGATTTTCAAAGAGGGGAAAACCCCTTTTGGAAAATCCTCTTATATTAATAATTCAAACACTCCGTTTAATTGCTCTACTCGTTTATCATCTTGTTCATTTTTAGCGTAGTCTAGTTCGTACTGTAATATTAAATTTAATATTGAAGTTTCATTTTCGTCTAAATCTCGTACAAATTCATCCTCGTCTTTGTATTGATTCGTTTCTAATTTATGGTACATACTTTGGCAGATCTTATGTTTGTCAATATGGTTTGATAACGATTCGCGTAAATACCCTAAGTTAGAGTCCAACTTACTCACCCTTTCTATTTAAAATGCTACTCCATTTATTAGGATATGGAATAACTTGAAAATCATTCATTAGGATGTCTACTCAAAATGAAGAAGAATATGCTA
Organism: Halalkalibacter kiskunsagensis; assembly: GCF_037027555.1. Classification (NCBI taxonomy): domain Bacteria; kingdom Bacillati; phylum Bacillota; class Bacilli; order Caryophanales; family Bacillaceae; genus Halalkalibacter; species Halalkalibacter kiskunsagensis. Next base: position 28,388 of record NZ_JAXBLX010000036.1, read on the forward strand.
CTTTGCTTTTTGAAATAAGTTGAAAAAGATGTGGATGGTAAAGCTGAGTAACTCTAATGCTTATTATACTTGTCAATTAGTCTTTATAAATTTTTCAATATTTTTCATTTGAGCTTTTGCATCTTTCATACCTAAATTATATAAATCAAATAATTTATTATGATTACGCTCAATTCTTTTAACTGCAATCGTTCGACTCGGTTGGATAACTAATAGACTGCCTTTTTCTCTTTCAGATTCAATGTACGTTACTGTATCATTGTATAATTTGTAGCGTTCTTGAAGAAGTGGGGCAACTCTTGGGTACTTTCTACACATCACAGGTAGTAGCCGTGACCACTTACTCCGATTTAAACGATATTCAGCTTCTTTTGTCATAATAATTACATTTTTTTTATAGCCATCTTGCTGTGCTTTTTTTATTGGAATCGGATCACTTAATCCTCCATCAATTAGATCCCTTCCTTTGTAAGGAACAGCTCGCGAAATAAAAGGCAAAGAACTTGATGCTCGTAATATAGTTAACAAATTGCTCTCTACGTCTTTTTTTTGAAAATACATTGATTTTCCTGTATGACAATCGGTTGCGACAACTACAAATTGCTCTTTGCCTTCTAAATATGTATTGAAATCATAAGGGACAATTTGATTTGGAATTATATCAAATAAAAAATCCATTCCAAATATCTCTCTTCTTACTACAAAATTTCGAAATGATAGAAAACGCGGATCGCTTGCTAAATCAACATTCACCTTTTTATTTCTTCCTTTTTGCCTCGATAAATACGTAGCCGCCATGCAAGCACCTGCTGAAACACCTATAACATAAGGGAAATACAAATCCTGCTCCATAAAGTACTCAAGTACCCCAGCTGTATAAAGCCCTCTCATTCCTCCCCCTTCAAGTACCAACCCTGTTTGATCCATGTTAACCCCTCTTTTACCGTTTACTATTAAAAAATCTCACTTTTGATTATCTCACCAAATCAAAGTTGTGACAAAAATTTGTTCAAGTTCAAAACAAAACATTGAACACTTTGTTAACTATTTCACATAGTTAACTTATTCATGCTATTATATGAGAAATTAACATAAAGACGTTAATTATAGAGGAAATTCAAGAGGGTGCTCCATATGTTGACGTCTACTAACATACAATAAAAGCAGAGGTGTATCATGACGAAAAAACTAACTATTTCTTTTTTCATTATAATAGGTATTTTACTTACTCCTTTTTTTGCGGACGCTCATGTGAAATGGTTCACAGAGTTAGACCCGCAAAAGGAATCAATTGAAAATATTATTAACCCCATGTTTATGGTGATTACGATTGTAACAGCGATAATCTTAGCCGTTCTGCCTCAAGTATTGCCTAATATGATGTCTTGGGGGCCTCTTAAAAAGATTGATATGAAATTAGAAAGTTACCGAAAATATACAACGCCCATCTTAAAGTACGGTACGGCCGTGGCTTTGAGTATGCAGGTACTAACTGGAACATTGTTTGCACCTGAACTAACTCACTACTCTGGTCTGTTAACCGTTTTAAGCTGGGTGACAATTGCCTTACTTTTAATTCCGCATCAATTTGCTACCAAATTAGGGGCTGTTTCAATGCTTGCCCTATTTTGCGTAATGCTTGTTGATTATGGTCTGTTTCATATGCTTGACTATGCATTTTACTTAGCAATTACTTTTGTATTATTCATGACGAAAACGAAATATGAAAAGTGGAGCTTTCCATTTTTGTATTTAGCTACTGGCTTGTCTCTTTGTTGGGTTGCCGTTGAGAAATGGGTGTATCCTGACATGTCCGTTGATATTGTCGTTAACCATCAAGTACCGATATTTTTCTTTTCACCCGAAGCCTTTGTTTCGCTTAGTGCATTCATTGAATTTGTCGTTGGCTATTTATTAGTTGTAGGAATACTAAACAGACTCTTATCATTCGTACTAACAGGGGTTTTTGTAATGACTACAATGTTATTTGGAATGGTTGAAGTTGTAGGTCATTTTATGATCCACGTTATTTTGGTTATCTTCATTATTGAAGGAGTATCTTTTTACAAGCCTCCAGTAAAAATTCATAAAACGGTACTTGATCAAATGATTTTTGTGTTCCTTAACTTTCTTTTCGTCTTGGCGACCATCTTATTAATCTATTACCGCTTTGCTTAAAGGTGTACCAAGAGGTCTTATTCCGACCTCTTGGCACACTCCCTTTAGCAAATACATACCATTGCTATTGCTGTGAGAAGTGTCTCACACCTTAAAAAGCCTTCTATGAGTGGGTTTCTCATAGAAGGCGCGCAACGTGCGGAGGCATTGAAAAAGGTTGGTTTTTACCTTTTCCAGTGGCTTCTTGTGAGAAAGCCTCTTGTTGATTTTCTTTATTGAATCTATTTTTCAAACCACATGTTCTTTACTATTTTACTTCCACTGTCCAATTGTACAAATCTTCCACTTTCCCTGTTTGAATCCCTGTGAGCGTATCATATAACTTCTTTGACATCTCACCAATCTCTCTATTATTAATAACCATGTTGCGATCTCCCCAATTTAATTCTCCGACAGGTGAAATGACCGCAGCTGTCCCTGTTCCAAATGCTTCTTCTAATTTGTCTTGATCATATGCTTCATAAAGTTCTTCTAGAGAGATCTTTCGTTCCGTAATAGGGATTCCCCAATCCTTTAATAACTCAATGATCGACATACGAGTAATTCCTTCTAGAATGCTTCCATTTAATTCAGGTGTAACAATCTCACCATTTATTTTGAAGAATACATTCATACTGCCAACTTCTTCAATGTACTTCTTTTCGACTCCATCCAACCAGAGTACCTGAGAATAGCCTTCTTTTGTCGCACGTTCTTGCGCTTTATAAGCGGCCGCGTAATTTCCAGCTGTCTTTGCTTTTCCTGTCCCACCTCGAACAGCTCTCGTATATTCATCTTCTACATGAATACGAACTGGGTGAATTCCTTCTTTATAATAAGAACCAACCGGCGATAATATGATCATAAATTGATAAGTCTCTGATGGAGCAAGACTTAAGTTCGGTTCTGTTGCAATAATAAAAGGTCTTATGTATAACGAATTTCCTTCTGCTTGTGGTACCCAGTCTTTCTCAACTTCAATCAGTTTTTTTAAGTACGTTAGTGCTAGCTCTTCATCAATCGCTGGAATACTTAGTCGATCACTTGATAAGTTTAATCGTTTGAAATTCTGCTCCGGTCTAAATAATAAAATCTTGTCCGTTGTTGTTCGGTATGCTTTTAAACCCTCAAATACGGTTTGTCCATAATGAAATATCATCGCTGCTGGATCTAACGTAATCGGTTCGTACGGAACGATACGAGGATCATACCAGCCTTTATCAGTTGAATAATCCATAATAAACATATGATCAGAATAATGTTTGCCAAATGCAATTTTATCAGCATCAGGCTTTTGTTTCTTATTTTCGTTATCAATCAAATCCATTTTCAATTCACTCATATGATACACCCCTATAACCTATTGATATGTAATTATTGTAAATAGTTCGTCTCATGAATACAAGAGCCACTGCTTTCCTTTAAGTCCTTGCTTCCTATCTATCATGTACAATTAAGTTAAATTTTGCAACTTTAGGAAATATGAAAGCGAGAGTGACTCATTCACCCTCGCTTAGATTACTATTTATTCCTTTTATCTAACTCTTCCTTTAGATCCTTTTGATATGATACAAATTCACTAGATTCAAGCCTCTTAGAACTTTCTTCAATGATTGTCTCCAACTTTGCTTTGTTCTTATAAAATTCTTCTTTTTCTGCATTATAATAATATCTTACAACATCTTCTTCCTTTAAGTATCTTTTACCTAGCTTTAATAAGGTCGTTACTGGCAAACCTCGAACGGTTAAGTTGGATTCACTTTTTTCGTCTTTTGTACTTGGCTTTGATTGTTCCTTTTCTCCTTGAACCATTACTAAAATGTCTTTTACAACGTCAGTTTGAGATAATGCCTTTTTTAATGCTTTTTGACGAATTCTTTTTTTCTTTGATTTCACATTTACTCTTTCAAGGCTGATAGCAGTAAACTCTCTTATCTCCATTCCGCTATTTTCAATTATCTGTTGTAATTCTCCATTTTTGTTTTCGTATGTACGTTTTAACAAAACAAAAAACCCCTTACTTGCTTATTATTATGTAAAGCTTACTTACTAAATTGATTGATAGATTATTTCCAATTACTATAGTACCAAATTTTTTTGTGATTTTGTATGTCATTAATTACCTGCTAGTTCCAATAGTATAACGCCTGTCCTATAAAAAAGCTGTCGTAAATTGTTAGGTGCATATTTTTTGACTTCATATCACAAAAGACGTAAACTACAAACCTATTCTACATACGGAAAGGGGATTTTATCTTGGCACAATCATTGAATGGAAAAGTAGCATATGTCACAGGAGCTGGCAAAGGGATTGGTCGGGCCACAGCGATTGCATTAGCACATGAAGGTGTACAAATTGGCTTATTAGCTCGAACAGAATCTGACCTTACAGAAGTAGCCAATGAAATCGAAGTAATCGGTGGAAAAGCTGCTTACGCGACTGCAGATGTTTCATCATTAGAGCAAGTGGAACAAGCTGTTAATCATTTAACAAGCCAATTAGGACCTGCAGATATTTTAATTAATAATGCCGGAACGGGTAAATTCGGGTCATTTTTAGATCTAGACCCAGAAGAGTGGAAAAAGATGATTGATATTAACCTAATCGGTGTCTACTATGTAACACGTACTGTACTCCCTCAATTAATTGAGAAAAACGGCGGTGATATAATTAACATTTCATCAACCGCCGGTCAAAAAGGTGCACCTGTTACAAGTGCTTATAGTGCTTCAAAGTTCGGTTTACTTGGTTTAACAGAATCATTAGCACTTGAAGTACGAAAACATAACATTCGTGTAACAGCTTTGACTCCTAGTACTGTAGCAACAGAACTAGCCTTTAAAGAAAATTTAACGGATGGAAACCCAGAAAAAGTCATGCAACCTGAAGATTTAGCTGAATATATGGTTGCACAGTTGAAATTACACCCACGTATTTTCATTAAATCAGCTGGCCTTTGGTCAACAAATCCATAAGAAAGGGCGGCTAGCCGCCCTTTCTTAGCAGCAATGTGCGGAGCCATTGTCCTTCTTCGAGCTACTTACTAGTCCCTCAAACTGCTTTGATTTTATAAATTCTTTTAAAAAGAAAAATCCCAAAGTCTCCTTTGGGATTTTCTTTTGCGATCTTTATTGATATTTTGATGCTCTCTTCTTTCCTTTTTGTTCTGATATAGTAGTCATGAATTCTTTCGTGTTATTCACTTTTTCTTCTAATTTTGACTGAATTTTTGTCGTATCAAGACCGTTTCCTAACGTACCATAAACATTTCCACTGCTTGGATCAATCAATTCACGATTATGATACGGACGTGGGGTCTTCCATAAGGCAAGTAATGCCTTATCGAACCTCATTTCATGATACCGATCTGGCCAATGTTCTTTGATCAATTTCTTCACATGCGGGTAATATTTTGAACTAACACCCGGGAACAAATGGTGCTCTGTGTGATACGAGAAATTAAAATGCAATACATCAACCCATTTAGGAACAGTAACCGTTAAACTATTCGCTAACGGATCATTCACTTCTGTCGTCGGGTTCAACCGATGATTTGTTGAGATATAGGCCATGACAATTAAATTTGCAATTAGTAACGGTATTAGGAACATAAAGATCCATTTAACCGGGCCCACCCAGACGAGTAACCCAATCCATGATATCCATGGGAGAACAGCTTCAAAGAAAACTGCTCTACGCTTTTTCGGGTTAAACTCCTTTAAATAGACGACAAACATATTTAATGAATGTACAGAAAACTGTAGCGATAATGAACAAAAACTGAAAAACGCACGAACAGGTAAAGGCAATTTATACACCCATCGCAACAATCGACTTCTCATAATGCGTTCTAACGTAGGCCATGCATCAGGGTCATGTTCTTCATGTTGTGTGTGCACGTGATGCGTTAAATTATGCCACTTTCGCCAAAGCTTTGGACCCGTACTAAGTGGCCAAAACGCTACCGCGCCTAGAAAATCACGCAGCCACGCTTTGCGAACAACGGTACCATGTAATATTTCATGACCTAAAAATCCAAGTGCCGCAAAACAAGCTCCTATGACAAGCGACACACCTATATAAATAAAAGGATTAAAATCCAACATACCAATCGTAAGTAAACAACCTACTGTAACAAGTAAATACGCTAGTCCGCCCCATAACCGCGTAGGAACTGGATTAAATGCTTTCTTTGGTAAATGTGGCTTAAGTTTTGCCGCATACCAGCCAAATGAATGTAAGTCTTTCAAATAAGAAACCCCTTTCAAATAAAAAACTGTTTTCTAACGAATTATAAAAAGTGTATCATTACATGACGCATCCTGCCTATGCATTTTTAAAAGCAACTAAACGATAGTTACAGAAAGTTCATAAATGTTCACACAATCTACACAGTTTATAAAGCATTTTTTTTATTTAAACTTTTCATTACGAAAAGTAGAGAGCGAGTAGCACTTCAAAATTTTAATGTTATTAAACCGTTTGAACAGCACTATCCTTTTCAATCAATCGGTTTCGCTCATTCCATTTCCTCCAGAAAGCTTCTCGTTCTGATTCCATCTCTTCGTAATAATACTTTAGCATTTACTTTTATTTCGGCCTTTTTAAATTCCTCATCCCAATTATCCTTTATTGGTTTAAATTGTTGATAATGTTGTCGGTACATCGTTTCTCCAAAACCGAAAATATCAACCCCATACTCTTCTTGTACATGGGCAATCGTACCTTTGATTTTTTTTTCCACTTCATTTTTCGCTTCTTCTTCCAGTTCTTTAAATCGAGTAAGTTTATCAATAGGCACTTTACTTTGAGTCGCAATAATATCTCCTTCGAGAACAAGTTCGATAGTAATTTGCGGTCGATTATTTTCATAAGATGTTTGAATGTTTGTATGAGAATTAAAAAATCTTACAGCGAAATAGTTCCCATCTGGTGTTGTTGCCGTAAGGGTTGTTTTCTTCAAATCCTGTGTCCATAAATAATCTCGGGCTTGTTCAACATTTAGAAAGCCAATAAGCTTATCATCTTTAAAAACCGATAAACCGTTTAAGGCAACGATGGCATCAAGGTCAGCTTGCTTATTATTATCGACATCGTCTCCTTTTTCAGGATTACCCTGAATAGTTACAGCTGCCGCTACAGGGTGTCGGCCATCTGACGTAATATTGGAAGTGAAATCTGTTAGCCGAACATCTGGATACCCGCCCCATTCCTTTTCCATTGTTTGAAATTGCTCATCCATCTTTATCGAAGGAATTCTATGAATAGGATAGGTCGTCCCAATAATATCGCTAGCCTTCCCCCCCCTTGAAATAACTAAATGAAAGTCATTTCGAAACTCAGCACTCCTTTCCAAAAATTGCAAAAACGGTCCTATCCCCTCATTTGCTAGAGTTTCGTCAATCACGATCACACGTGTATGAGAAAAGTTTAAATCTCTTGTTAGGCCAACATTCATTTTATCATTAAGTTCAGCAATTAAATCTCCCTCCATTGTATACGTAATCGTGCCTGTATTTCCTTGTGTCGTTTCCCCTCCAAATTCCTCTGCATTAATCACTTCAACGGTTAAAAAGTATTGATATTTTTCACCTTTTTCAAGCGCCATTCCGGTCACAAAGCTAACTTCATTTAATTCTTTTCGATCCCAGCACCCACTTGCTCCAAGCAACACAGCAATAAGGAAGAATATATAAACGACCCTCAAGATTTTTCACCTTCTTGATTTGAATCTGCTGACATTCCAGTCTTAGTACCATCCATCATATAAGCAGGTCTCTTTTTCAATTGCCGCATAGGGAAACGAACAAAAACATCCTTTTGATCCTCGACAATGAAAGGTCCTAACGGAGCCAAGTAAGGAGTACCAAAAGAACGCAAACTTGCCAAATGTGTAATAACAAGAACAATTCCAATAATCATTCCATATAGTCCCAAAGCGGCTGTAATGAGGATTAAACCAAAGCGTAAGAGCCTTGATGCATTCCCAAATGAATAAATGGGTGAGACAAAGCTTGCTATTGCTGTTAGGGCCACAATAATGACAAGAAGATTCGATACGATCCCAGCTTCAACAGCAGCTTGACCAATAACCAATGTGCCAACAATCGATACTGCTTGCCCGACAGCTCTTGGCATCCGCACACCTGCTTCTCTCAAAATTTCAAACGTAGTTTCCATTAGTAGGATTTCAACAACAGCAGGAAATGGAACCCCTTCTCTTTGTGCCTGAAGTGTAAATACTAAAGCTGTCGGGATCAGTTCGTGATGAAACGTTGTTAAACCAATATAGATTGAAGGTAAAATCCAAGAAAGTGTAAATGCAACATAACGAATGATTCGCACAAATGAGCTCATCAGAAATCCCTGATAATAATCCTCACTCACTTTGAAGAAATCTGTTAGCACAACGGGCATCGTCAAAACAAACGGCGTTCCGTCAACAATAGCTGCAATTTTCCCCTCGATAATGGATGCAGCTACCGTATCAGGACGATCTGAATGATAAATCGTCGGGAAAGGGGTGATCACTTGATCGCATATTAATTCTTCTAAATTCCCCGAATCAAAAATGGCATTTACATTAACCCCTTTAATTCGTTTTCGAATTTCATCGACGATTTCCGGATTTGCAACACTCTCTAAGTACGTGATACATATAGATGTTTTCGTATCGTTACCTACCATAAAATTTTCGCAAATTAATTGTGGATTTTTTATCCTTCTTCTTATAAGGCTAATGTTGGTAGAAATTGATTCTGTAAAACTGTCTTTCGGTCCACGAATAATCGTTTGCGTATTAGATTGCTCAATCCCTCGCTGTTCACTTGAAATCACATTAATGGCCATCCCGTTATTTATACCAGCAATCAGAATAACTGCATAGCCTGATAATACATACCAGACTACTTCATGTTCATATTGAAGAAATTCAACATCAACACTTGCAAAATAGTCTTTCTGAAACTTTCGTAACTGTTTATTTGTCATAATACAGTCTTTATGAGATTGTGTTTGCGCTACCCTTTCCATTATCTGCTCAGAAACTTTATCAAGGTCAACCATACTTTTTAAATAGAGAATAAGCCCCTCTTGACCAACTATATGAATTTGGTTTAATGAAAAATCAAAATTCTTATTAAACACTTTATTATATCGTTCTTCATTTAATTTAAGATATGTTGATATTTCTGCTGCTTGCTTCTCACTTCGTAGCAAATCACTTGCTGTACTCAGTTGTTGGTGCTTACGTTTTTCTGAGGCAATTTTTTTAAATACTTTCAATGCTTAACACCTCCTGCCACCTTCTTATTTTTCCTATTTCGTATTAGTACAAGGACTAGAAGCAATATAGGTATCCCCATTTGAAAAGGAAGATGTAACACATAGGGAACAATTTGTAAACCTTCTTCAAAATGTTCAATAATGTTATCTGCATTGACAATTGAAAATAATGGAATACACATTGAAATAGGAATAATGAAGTAGCGATACGACATGTTGAAAATAGACTCTAAGCCTCTTAATCCAGCATAAAAAAGAATGCTTACCTTGATTAATATACCGAGCATCAATATAAATACAACAAGAATGTCAACACGTTCAAAGAAACCCATTACAGATATCTCTCTCGATGCAGACAAGAGTGGGAAAAGTGTACGATTTTTGACATCTTCACCTAATGTAGTAATTTGAATCACCTGTGAAAACGTAATAAGCAAACCTCCCACCATAATTGAAACGACGCTTACTTTTCCAACATAGTTAAATCGAGTCACTGATCTCATTAATACTGTAAATACCACAATTTCACCATATGGAAACGACGACCTTAATGGAAAAACCGAACTAAATATAGGTTTAAATCCTTCTGCTAAAAATGGTTGTAAATTCTCAAAATGAATTTGTTCAGAAGCAAAAATCAAAAAGAAGACTAACAGCAAAAAGAAGACTAAAAATGGGGTAAATAATTCGGTTACACGAGCTAAAACTTCTACACCTTGAATTACAATAAACACAATAACAAACATCATCGTTATTGAAATAACTTCTATTGGTGTGATTGGTAAAATCGTTACTTTCATCATTTCTCCGAAGTCACGGATATTACGTGTAACAATATAGAAAAAATAAATCACATATCCAAATATCAATATGTTTCCGATGATTCTCCCACAAGTCTCCACAATGATTTCATACAGATTTTTTCCATTAGACGACCTTAATAAATAGTAATAGCCCCATGCCATAGCCATACCGATTGCAGTCGCAATTAGCTCAGCAACCCAAAAATCCTGCTTTGCTTCCTCCCCAGCCCCTACGACAACCGTTGTTCCAATTACAAAAATCAGTATTAAAACAAATAATTGCCATAATGAAATGTTTTCTTTCTTGATTGTGTACATTCATTGACACCCCTTGTCTCACCAACACTTCACGAATACAAACTAGAGACGTCATTTTCGGATTTATGTTTAGGTTTTCCTTAAAAGAATAAAATATGTATAAAAAGGAATAACCTTCATTTTTAACCACCAGTTTACTTGTAGGTTATTTATATTAAACGCACCACTTATTAATAGAAAAAAAATAAGCGAACCATATGATATAGCCCAATAGCTACTGAAATCAATTCCGTAATTATAACGTCCTGCTTCGCGTCTTAACAGTACCTACATTATCAACACAAAAAACTGCCTAAGTGAAATTTGTTCTTTCCCTTCTTTGTTCATAGTTAACCTCATTTATTTTGATACTTGCTGCTTCTTTTTTGTTTGAGTAAGTAATAATCAATGAACAAGCTTGAGATAAACCCTAAAAAACTTGTGATAACAACTATTATTATTCTTGTTCCTACTTCAAATGAATAAATCGTTAAAAGACTTTGAGCAAATGAAATCTTGTAAACCAATGAGTCCATAAAAGTTATTAATAAAATAAGGCCTGTAATAACGAGAATATAAATTAGAGTAACCATTTTTCCTCCTCAACGATTTCGTTATTACCATCTTTTCATAAATGTTCACAATCTATACGGATGTATTCAACAGGTGATGCAGTGACTTACTAGCTAGTCTGCTATGAGGAGTGAGACACTTCTCACTCCATTTAAAGCGGCTTACCTAATTGTTCCAGTTGAAATGATTCTTGTTTCGACGTGGGTGGTAATATCGGCACGTTGTAATGCTGCTATCCATTTTTCTTTTTTCCATTCGCGTGCGTTTTGAATACGAAAAGACTCTCCAAAACCGACTGGGTCAATACCGTGCTTTTGAAATTTCCTTACAGTCTTGATCACTTTATCTTCTAATTGCTTTTCTAACTTTTTTTCAATCTCTATCCGATTATCTTGAGTGGCTAAATCTTTCTTACCTTCATAATCGACAATACTGCCCCGAACGTATAGGTAGATAAATAATTTTGGTTTTTCTAAATCTCCATTAACTTTCACATGATATCTTGTATTCACAAATTTCAACGTTACCATTTCTTCATCTTGCAAAGTCCCATCTGGAGCTGGAATGCTGATAGAAAAGTCAGGTAATTCCTTACGTTTTTTCATTGCTTCAATCAGTTTTGCTTCCTCCGATTCCATAGTATCGACCATATGATCATTCTTAAAAATAGCAACCTTTGTTATTTTTAATGAACCCTCTTCTACACTTTCAATATACGGAGTTGAAGGGTCAGAAACCTCATCAGTATTTCGATAAATAAAATCATGTATGGTTGTAAACGGACTAAACGCCGTTATCGTCCTTGGTGTTAATAAGTCAATTAAATAATCATTAATATCAGGTTTATCTTTGTATTCTCCCGTTAAAATGTCTTCAACCGTTCCTTTCACAACTGCTATGAAAATATTTGTACCTACCTGTGGATCACGATATAAATTTTCGAGTATTTTCCACAGCCCTTCTTTTCTTGCATACTCTTCACTAAACAGCAGAACTCGTAGTTGTGCAGGAGTAAGGGTTTTTTCAGTTAAAGTAGACATATCCATGATTGCTTCATGTGGCATTTTCACTACTGATGAAAATTGTTGTCCTGGTTCTTCTACATCTTGAGACGGCTGTGGTAATGTAATAGATACCTTTACATTCTTTGCATCGACATAGTCAAATCCCATCACGCCTATCATCCCTAAATCTTCAATTACAGGATGTTCAAGATTTGGACTAGTACAACCACTGTTTATAATAAGAAGGAGGAAGCAACAAATTATATAGGTCCATTTCATGAAGTAAATGCCTCCTTTCCCTTTCCACTTTTAAATTTATGAACAATCAGCAGAAAGATCGGAAACAACAATAACCCGTACCCATAATAGTTTCTCCATTCTTCATACAGAATAACTTGAATTTGAAAAGGGATAGGACCTGCCAAGAGAAACCATGAAACAAAAGCAATGACATACAGGTGCCATGTACGGTTTTTATGTTTCGATAAAAGGGCATCTAACCCTTTTTTGGCTACCCACAAATAAATAGATGAAGTAGAAAGTATAAGAAATACCCATAGAGCTGTTCCAAAATTTTCGATTCGTTCAACAAAAGCAAGTTGAACAGCTTGAAACAAATTTAAAACCGGATACAATATATTAGCTAACTGCCAAGGGGAAAAGTATACAACACTTGCTAAGGAGACAAGAACATAAAAGAAAACAGCAATCCATATTCCGATAGATGTATATAACAATGCCTTTTTTTGATTTTTAATATATGGATAGTAAAACAACAATACTCCATAGCCAAACATAGCAACTGACCCATTTAACAAGGCTCGAAACCACTGCTCACCACCCACTTCAAATGTCGGTATAATGTGGAGCCAATTTCCAGCTTGAAAAGCCCATTTCAAGTAAACGGTTAACCAGCTTGTAATAAAGATCGCAAACATACAGAACCGAGCAATTGATTTAATACCACCATTAACGATACAAATTAGGACCAAAAAGAAACTTATGGATGAAACTGTTATCGGATATTGTGGTAACACTACCGTTTGTACAAGCTTAATATAACTTTGACTGACAGAAGTTACTGATATGATTGCGTAAAGTAGTAAAAAGAAATTAGCTACTTTTCCTATTACTGATCCGAGTATCTTTTCATTAATTTTAAACAAGCTATCACTAGGAAATTTTTTACAAAGAGCAATGATCGGAAGTAGCGAAAGGTTGGCTACTAAACCGAGAATAATTGGAATAAGCCACTGATTGTAGCCAACATTGCTTATATCATTCGGTAACGAAAATAAACCTAGTCCAAGCATCGTACTTTGCGTTAGAAATACAATATGATATCCGTTTAATTTTTTGAAATTCCCCTTATCCATAAGTGCATTACTCCTCGTCCAATGGGCGAATCAGGTCTTTTTTCGCTCTAGAAATTCCGGATCTTTGAAACATGAAATTAGTGGGTGCACGAATGATACCATCGAGTAAATCTGTCCACCTTCTTGGAATAACAGGTGTTAAATAAGGTGTTCCGAGTGAGGTCATGTTTGATAAGTGATTAAACATCCAAGCAAATACAATCATTTGACCATAAATGCCTAATATCCCTGCTGCGACTATATAAAAATATCGGATAAAACGAATGGCATTACTCATTAAATAACTTGGTGGAATAAAAGACAATAGCGCCGTAACAGCCACTAAAACGATAAGAATGTTACTTGCAAGACCTGCTTCAACAGCTGCTGTTCCAATTACTATCCCCCCAACAATACCAATTGTCTGACCTATTTTGGACGGCATTCGTGCCCCAGCTTCTCTCAGAACTTCAATAACTAGCTCAATGATGAGCACTTCTAAAATCGGTGGAAACGGTACTTTCGACCTTGATTCAGCTAAAAGTTGTAATAATTGTGGTGGTAACATTTCAGGATGAAATGTTAAAACGGAAACATAGGTTGACGTTAATAATATAGAAATAAAAAAACCTGCCATTCGTAACATTCTAAGTAGCGTTGCCGTTGTCCAGCGATTGTAATAGTCTTCTGGTGACTTAAACATTTCCATAAATGAAGCTGGCAGTATGGCTGCCTCAGGACTTCCATTCATCATAACGATAATTTTTCCATTTAATAGTGCATCAATTGTGTTATCACTTCTTACGGTTATACCAAACTGTGGAAATGGAGAGAATGGTTTATCCTCCAATAATTGTTTTAATACTGGCATTCCTAAAAACCCATGATACTCAACATTCTCTAGACGCGTTAATACTCGTTTGAGGTTTTCCTCATTAACGAGATTGTCCATATATAAAACAACTACATTATTCTTTGTTTCCGTTCCGAGTAAAATCGATTTTGACTTCAACTGTGGTGAGCGTATTCTTTTTTTTATTAGAGAAAGATTTGTGTTAACATTCTCAACAAATCCATCTTGTGGTCCCATTACCGTTGTTTCATTTTCTGGGGTCGTAATCGCACGATCCGAGGCGCCAAACGTATTAATTTTGATAATTGTGTGCTCAAATAAAATTGCCGTATATCCACTACAAATGTCATGAATTAGCATTGGCAACTGATCACATTCTACTACTTCAAAATTCTTAAATACCTCTTCTAGTCTAACCGTACTTGACTCATGTAACGAATTATAAACCAATTCATTGATGATCGACGTTTCGACGAGTGTACTTAAATAAATAATCGTTACTTGTTGTTTACCTATTTTTATGTCTTTCATAATAAGGTCATCAATATCAGCCAAACTTTTCACAATTGCTTTTCTTGTAATCGGTTCGTTAATGTCAGGATTTGCTTTATTCTCATCATGAGGTTGGGGATCAAAGTACTTTTTAAAATCAAATCCCTTTTTTGTCCGACTCATTAATCAAACCTCCTTTACAATTACTCATAAGTAAAACGTTCCCTACATTTGTTGAAATATGTACCATTTCATAGATGAACGGTTATATAAAAAAGAACAGGTTGGCCACTCAAGTGGTCTATCTGTTCTTATATATGTCTATAAATTTTGCTTAGATCCCTTCCACGGTCCACTTATTGTAACGTCCAAATATCCGAATAATCCATAAAATATAAAGCAGCGATGTTGCCCTTATTTTCAATTTTGAATATGGTGGTTGATTTTTTGATGGACATTAACGAGTGCACAAACAGCTAGCAAAAATGATTTGCTAGCCGTTTTATTTAACCTTTCAAGGTTTGTCTTTACAATAAGAAATCCAGTCCCCATCTTTAATAAGATTATGACAATACTGTAATTGATCACCAGCAATGTATACATAAGCTTCATAATACTTATTCCCTGAACATACTTGATTGATGATTCGTATATATTCATTTGTTTGATTACTTGGTGAATATCCTTCCAATTGATCGACTTGTTGTAGCTCTCTATCCGTAACTTCATACAATTCACCGATCACTTTCATGTTTTCACCCGCCTGTTGTAAGACAGGATAACCTAAACCAGTATCATGTAATTCACCAAATACAAAGCAAGAACCCTCAATCAACTTTGATGTTTCTATAAAATGATGGTTTGAACCTCGCTTTCTCAAAGTACCATAAACAAATAACAGTCTTCTGTTCATTATTTCACCTACTATTTATACAATTGAGACCATTCTCTTTGTCATTCTTTTTATAGACACATCAGCCTCTTTTAAGACAGTTTTTTTATCCACGGTTTTCATGATTCTGTTTTCCATAACAATGTTTCCATTAATGATCGACGTTTCAACGTCGGCTCTCGTTGCAGAATAAACAATTCTTGAAATTGGATCAACATCATAAGATGGAAATGTGTGAAAGTGATTCAAGTCAAGAATGACAAGATCAGCTTTTTTGCCAACCTCAATACTGCCAATTTCATGAGCAAGTCCAATGGCATTCGCGCCTCCAATAGTTGCCATTTTAAAAATCGTACGAGCATTCATTGCCGTCGGGCCATGAATCGGTTTTTGAATAAGAGCCGCTAAACGCATTTCATTAAACATATCAAGATTATTATTACACGGAGCCCCATCTGCGCCAAGACTTACTGAAATATTGTCTGCAAGTAAGCTAGGTATCTCTGCGATGCCCGAAGCAAGTTTCAAATTGGAGCCAGGACAGTGACTAACATGAACGCCTTTCTTTCTAATGATTTGTTTTTCATTATCATTTAGCCATACACAATGAGCTAAAATTAATCGATTATTTGCTAAACCTAAATGATCTAAATACTCAATATTTCTCATTCCTGTTTCATCTTCGACAATAGCAATTTCGCCACGATTTTCAGATGCATGTGTATGAACATTCACTCCAAAATCTCCAGATAATGTTGCCACTTCTTTTAACAAAGGCTCTGTACATGAAACAACAAATCGAGGTGAAAATGCATATTTAATTCTACCATTATCAAAATCATGCCATTTCTCAAGCAAATCAACACTTTCTTGAATCGACTCATTTGTCTTTTCTTGCAGTGCTTTCGGAACCTCCTTCCCTTTATCCATCATCACTTTCCCTGATAAGGCACGGATTCCACTTGATGCAATTGCCTGAAAGGCATAATCTGTATGGTGGACCGTTTCCATATCTACAATCGACGTTGTTCCACTTTGTATTAACTCACCAATTCCGAGTAAAGCCGAATAATAGATAGACTCCTCGTCGTGAGCAGCCTCAAGTGGCCATATTCGTTTTTTCAACCAATCTAATAATTCTAAGTCATCTGCTCTTCCGCGAAAAACCGTTTGACATAAATGAATATGTGTTTGTACAAACCCAGGTATGACCGTTTTTCCTCTAGCATCAATCACTTTATCTACTTCAGGAGGATTTAAATTAACCCCAATTGCTTTAATGCGATCATTTTCAATGAAAATATCACCTGTGATAATCTCTTCTTTCCCATTCATTGTGACGATTTCAGCATGTTTTAGTAAAATCTTGCTCATCTCACTCACCTCATCGATTTCTAGTGCAACACAAAAAGGCCACGAAAAATACGCTATGCTGCATATTTTTCGTAGCTAGGAATTTACGGTTCCTAAGTAGAGACCCTCAACCCATATTATTGAGGTTATACGTTATATCCTTACTCTACTTAGTAACTCATTATGAGTCCATTCTTTAGTAAGAAAATCTCTCGCTCTAAATAAACTTGTTAGAAATACCTTTTGTTTGTCTCCATTCTCGTCAATTTCACAACCTGAACATACATAACCTTTATGTTCCTGAAGAAACTGGAATTTGTCGACCTTTTTCTTTATTTTTACCTTTTCCTTTCCCAAAAAAGATATCACGGTCACGATACATTAAAGCACCTGCAAGAAGACAAGCGAAAAAGTCAGAAATGGGAAACGCCATCCAAACACCATAAACTCCAAAGTAATGTGGCAAAATTAATACAAGTGGTATTAGAAAAATTAATTGCCTTGATAAGGAAAGAATTAAAGCTTGTTTCGGTTTCCCTAACGCTTGATACAAACCGCTTCCAACCACTTGTATTCCTATGAGAAAGACAGCTGAGAACATGATTCGTAAGTACTCCGCTCCTGCTGAAATCACTTCTGGATTAGAAGTAAAAATCATCATTAGCCAGTGCGGTACAGACATAATAAGAATAAAAATAAGAATCGAAATTGAAATCGTAACCTTTAATCCTAAAATAACGGTTTCTTGTAGGCGATCAAAATTCTTCGCTCCATAATTATACCCAACAATCGGCTGCATCCCTTGCATAACACCCATCATTGGCATAACCGTAAACATAATAATACGTTGAATAATACCAAATACCCCGACATGAAGGTCCCCGCCAAATCGAATGAGCATCGTATTGATCGCAATCATCATTACACTACCTGCAGCTTGTTGAGCAAATGCTGGTAGTCCAACAGCTATAACTTCTTTTAAGATAGCCAGTTTGACTCTCAAATGTTCGATACGAAGCTGTAAGGAACTCTTACCTGTTAAAAAGTATTGAAGAATCACAATTGTAACAGACGCTTGTGAAATGACCGTAGCAATTGCCGCTCCTCGTACACCCATATTAAGACCAAAAATGAAAACTGGGTCTAAAATAATATTAATGACTGCAGGAATAATCATTGTCATCATCGCAAACTTTGCATTTCCTTCAGAACGGACAATGTTATTTGTTGCAAAAGCGAATGAAAAGAAAAATGTACCTAGTAAAATAGGAAACATATAGTCAATTGAATAGCCTACTATTTCTTGCGTTGCTCCAAATAACAGAAGCATTGGCTCAAGTATAGTGAAGGCACCGATAATTCCTAAAACACTAATTATTAAAATGACAGAAATGATGTTGCCAAAAACATGATTTGCTTCTTGCTCTCGCCGCTCTCCTAATCTTCGTGAAATGACAGAAGCTCCACCAATACCCATTGCAGCCGAAACAGCCATCATAATCATCATAATTGGGAAAGCAACCGTTACACCCGCTACCGCATTAATCCCAACGCCATAAGATATGAAAATCGTATCAACAACATTATATAAAGCCATAACAAACATCCCAATCATTGCTGGGATAGATAAATTTTTCAGTAGCTTCGGAATCGGTTCCGTTCCGAGACGCTCACTTTGCATTTTTTGTTTCATATATATTGACCAACTTTCTACTTTTGATAACACTTTGCTACTTTCTATAAAGACGGTTTTGTAGAAAAAACTATAGCAATATTGCTGCGTTTCATTCAACTGATGTAGCACCTTCACTTGTGCATGAGTAACACCATATTCAGCCAATTTCTCTCATTTTGTATAAGGTGGGCTACAAGTCCAATCTGATAACCAACCCGATCTTCTATATTTCTTTCCAATTACTTAGCCACTTAACTAATATATTAGAAATCATACACCTATCATTGACGACAAATCAATTATTTTATTTCGAATAACTAAGTAATTTTTATTATAGAATTATAATCACAGCTAAATGATGGAACAAAGGGATTTGTGTTCTATAGGATTGGTTGAAAGGAAAAGTTGTGAATAAAGGTAAACTTGGTAGAATAATGCATGTAGTGGATAATCTTATGGTTTTAGAAAGGACCCTCATTAATATAAAATTTAATTACTTAAGGAATAAACTTTGAAAATTCCGAGGGAAATTCACTGAATTTTCACTTTCCACTTTAATACATTGTATATCTGAGTTACTATTATGTTTGTGTCTTAATATTGAAAGAAAGAGGATAAATATGTTCGATAATTTAGATGATCAAACACTTTTAGAAGCATATTACCAAGCTGTTCAACTACAATTAGAAATCGAATTTATTCTATATTAAAAGTGGAAATAGATAACAGAGGTATTACTGAATATTTAATAAGAAAAAGCATGATGTAGTTATTTACTGTTATTGTCCTTGTTTTTTTCATTCATCTTCCTTTGTTCTAGTTCTGACAACCATCTAATATAATCTAATTCTTTAAATGTTAATTTCCTTTGTAATTTCTCTTCAAAGAAACCTTTAAATAATCTCGCTCTTCTACTATTTTTCAGTGTTCTCACTCCTTTGACCATAATATAATGAAATTCCGATAAATTTACAAGGCATTAAAAGCCAATAGTTAAATATTTCTATATGTAAGGTTTGTCATTTTAGTCCTACATATGTATGAGCAACCCTATAGAAACACATCAACTTTTAAAAATTAGCAGGCACGCAACGTGCGGAGCCATTGCCGCTTCCTTGATGGACTTTTTCAGTGGCTTCTTCATATCCCTTTATATTTAAAATCAGCAAATTGCTTATAACTTTCCTTCGTTTTATACATACCTTGTACTATCCTCCTGTGAAAGGTGGTGAATACAATGGGTTACTCTAGTGCAGACAGCTTCGTTTTAATCGTTGTGTTGTTCATTTTGTTAATCATTGTCGGAGCTTCTTTTTATAACTAACTCAACTTTCGCACCAATAAAAGTTCAATAAGCTCAACCAACAGTAGTTGCTGACGTCATTGAAATCCTTTCAT
>NZ_JAXBLX010000037.1:0-45561 GCF_037027555.1 Halalkalibacter kiskunsagensis
TCTCGAAGCAATCAGCGGAGCCACTGCCATCTTTTAAGCCCTTTATGAGTGGGTTTCTCATAAAGGGTGCGCAGTGAAGGAAGCGATTGCCTTCCAAGAGTTACAGAAGAAGCTTGTAAGAAAAAAGGTTGAACTTTACCTTTTTTCTTAT
Source organism: Halalkalibacter kiskunsagensis (assembly GCF_037027555.1). Classification (NCBI taxonomy): domain Bacteria; kingdom Bacillati; phylum Bacillota; class Bacilli; order Caryophanales; family Bacillaceae; genus Halalkalibacter; species Halalkalibacter kiskunsagensis. The sequence goes on from NZ_JAXBLX010000037.1 coordinate 152, forward strand.
TCTCGATAACAAAGCAAAAAAGAAGGTGTGCAAAATTGGAGATCATTTACGTCGATCATGCTGCTACGTCTCCGCTTCATCCAGAAGTACTTGATGCGATGCTGCCTTATTTTGAATCTCATTTTGGGAATCCATCAAGTATTCATCAAATTGGAAGACAGGCGAGGCATGCTCTTGATCAAGCAAGGAAGAGTATTGCAGAGTCGCTTCGTGTTAGTGAGCAAACCGTTGTTTTTACAAGCGGAGGGACAGAAGCTGATAATATGGCGATTATTGGATATGCACTTGAACATGAAAACAAAGGTAAACATATCATTACATCGAAGGTCGAGCATCATGCCGTATTACATGCCTGCCAAGAACTTGAGAAGCGTGGTTTTGAAGTGACCTATCTTCCAGTAGATGAAACAGGAAGAGTAAAGCTAAATGATGTACAAGCGGTGCTGCGTGATGATACAATCCTTGTTACGTTGATGTTTGGAAATAATGAGGTAGGAACGATTCAACCTATTAAGGAAATTGGAGAGCTCCTCTACAAACATCAGGCAGTTTTTCATACTGATGCAGTTCAAGCTTGTGGGGCAGTTAACTTGAATCTGGCTGAACTCCCGGTCGATATGCTATCGATTTCTGCTCATAAAATTAATGGCCCTAAAGGAATTGGATTACTTTACGTTCGTGAAGAAATCAAGTTACGACCTGTACTTTACGGGGGGGAACAAGAACGCAAGCGCCGTGCTGGGACAGAGAATGTTGCAGCCATTGTTGGATTTGCAAAAGCAATCCATTTAGCAGCGCAAACACTCTCAGAACGACAGGAGCGTTACCATCAATTTGCTCAAGTTCTAATAGATACTTGGATGAGGGAAGAAGTTGAATTCTACCTAAATGGTCATCAGACGAAAAGGTTGCCTCACGTACTAAATGTAAGTTTTCCTGGTGTGAATATAGAGTCATTATTAATGAATTTAGATATAGTTGGTGTTGCAGCATCTAGTGGATCAGCTTGTACAGCTGGTTCAATTGAACCGTCGCACGTCCTTGTCGCAATGTTTGATCAAGCCAAGGAACGAATTCAGACTGCCATTCGGTTTAGTTTTGGGCTAGGGAATACAGTGGAACAAATAGAGCGGGTAGCAATTGAAACAGCTAAAGTTGTAAAAAGGCTCAAGCAACAGGAAGAATTTATCAACTAGAAGAGGTGGTTATAAAAGGGTAATTTCCCCTTTTTTGACTAACCTCGAAGGATCGAAGGTGGTGAAAAAATGAAAAAGCGACCAGAAGACACAAGAGTTGTTGTCGGAATGTCTGGTGGTGTAGATTCATCCGTTACTGCTTTGCTTCTAAAAGAACAAGGTTATGACGTGATCGGAATATTTATGAAAAATTGGGATGATTCCGATGAGAGTGGCTTTTGTACAGCGACAGAGGATTATGAAGATGTCATCCGAGTTTGTAATCAAATTGGAATTCCTTATTATGCGGTTAACTTTGAAAAACAATATTGGGACAAGGTTTTTACGTACTTTTTAGAGGAGTACAAAGCTGGTCGTACACCAAATCCTGATGTAATGTGTAACAAAGAGATTAAATTTAAAGCTTTTTTAAATCATGCGATGTCACTTGGTGCTGATTATGTAGCTACAGGACATTATGCGCGTGTTGAGGAAAAAGAAGGACAATATCTCTTGCTACGTGGTGTTGACGATAACAAAGATCAAACGTATTTTTTGAATGCCTTATCGCAGAAGCAGTTGTCTAAAACAATGTTTCCAATTGGACATTTGCCGAAAAAAGAGGTCCGTGAGCGTGCTCTTGCGGCTGATTTGGCAACTGCTAAAAAGAAAGATAGTACAGGGATCTGTTTTATCGGCGAGAGAAATTTCAAAGAATTTTTAAGTGAATTCTTACCTGCACAGCCTGGTGACATGCAAACAGTCGATGGAGAAGTGAAAGGGCAACATGATGGATTGATGTACTATACATTAGGGCAACGACAAGGTCTTGGTATTGGTGGGGCTGGTGAGCCGTGGTTTGTCATTGGAAAAGATCTAGAATTCAATGTTCTAATTGTTGGTCAAGGGTTTCATCATGAAGGTCTTTATTCAGAAGGGTTAGATGCAATCGGTATGAATTGGATTGTATCACTTCCTGGAACGAAGGAATTCACTTGCAATGCTAAACTGCGCTATCGTCAATCAGATCAAGCTGTTACCGTATATCCAGGAGAAAATGGCACGACTCGTGTTTTCTTTCATGAACCACAACGTGCTGTAACACCTGGGCAAGCGGTTGTTTTCTATGATGGAGATGTTTGTCTTGGCGGAGGAACAATTGATCATGTCATTAAAAAGTGGGAAAATGCCTAATCGGTATTTTCCTTTTTCCGTTATAATTATATTAGTAGATACAATGTGAGGAGGCATATTGATGTTTAATGAAAAAGGTATAGAATTTATGAATGAGCAAAAATACGAAGAAGCTGCAAAGATGTTTAATGATGCAATAGAAGAGAATCCAAAAGATCCAACTGGTTTTATTAACTTTGGTAATCTGCTCGGTGTTTTGGGAGACTATGACAGAGCTTTGACGTTTTTTGATAAGGCAATTGGTCTCGATGAGCATGCTGCTACGGCCTATTATGGCGCTGGAACGATTTATTATAAGCAAGATCAATTTGAAGAAGCAGTAAAAATGTTTAAGAAAGCGCTCATTGAGAAATTAGACGAATCGGATGTACATTTTATGCTAGGTATGAGTTATTACCAATTAGGAGCACTTCCGCACGCACTGGCATCTTTTAAACGAACGGTAGAACTTCATCCAAATGATATTGACGGTAGATTTCATCATGGATTATGCTTAGCACAACTAGAGCAAATTGATGATGCAATAATTGAATTAGAAAAAGTGGTTGAATTAGATGAACAGCATGCTGATGCTTTCTTTAATTTAGGTGTTGCGTATGCTTATAAAGAGCGTGCTCATGATGCGTTATCTGCTTTTCAACAAGCACTTGCGATACAGCCGGATCATGCACTAGCTGCAAACGGAAAGAAAACAATTGAACTAGCCATCAAGTAAGGGTGATGACATGTGAAGGAACAATCGATGTTGCCTGAAGACGAAACAACAATTGACCGTGGATACATAAAAGGAAATGTGATTCACATTGTTTTTCGTAACGAGGAGAATTTTTATACGGTGGCGCTAGTTCGTGTCGCACAGACAAATGAGGAATTAAAGGAGAAAAAGGTAACAGTTGTTGGAATGCTACCAAAGTTAGAGCAAGATGAAACCTTTTTGTTTTTTGGTCGTTTAATTGATCATCCAAAATTTGGCGTTCAGTATCAAGTAGAACAATTCAGAAGGGACTTACCCCAGACAAAGCATGGGATTGTTCACTATTTATCCAGTGGACGTTTTCCAGGAATCGGGGTAAAGACGGCTGAAACGATTGTAGAGGTACTTGGTGAACGAGCGATTACAAAAATTGTGGAGCATCGATCTGTTTTAAATGAGGTTCCAAAGCTTTCACAGGAAAAAGCGGACATGTTGTATGAACAACTCGTTGATCAGCAAGGTGTAGAACAAGTTTTAATGACCTTGTCCAAACACGGATTTGGTGTGGAGTTATCCATGAAAGTGTATCAAGCTTATGGGCTTCAAGCTCTTGATATCATACAGTCGAATCCATATCAATTAATTGCTGATGTAGAAGGAATTGGGTTTAGGAGAGCAGACCTCTTAGGTGCTGCAATTGGAATTACGGGGAATCACCCTGACCGAATTCGTGCTGGGTGTTTATTCCTTATTCAAGAATTGTGTCTTCAAGAAGGACATGTTTACCTTGAGAAAGCAACGCTTACCCCTCATGTTATTTCATTATTGTCTTCTTACGATTGTCAAATTGAGCAACAGCAAGTGGAAGAACAATTCCTTCTTATGCAGGAAGAGGATACTATTTATATTGAAGATGACCGTGTATATATGAAGACACTCTATTTTGCAGAAAAAGGAATTGTGACAAGTGTTCGCCGACTGTTAAGTGAAGAAATAGAAGACGAGTTCCCGGAAGCTGAGTTCTTAAAAGCATTAGGGAAACTCGAGGAAGAACTGAAAATGGAATATGCTCCTTCGCAAAAGGAAGCTATTCAAACGGCGCTATCGTCTCCGTTAATGATCTTAACAGGTGGGCCTGGAACAGGAAAGACAACCGTTATTAAAGGAATAGTGGAACTATATGCACGTTTACATGGACTAGCATTAGATGAAAAAACTTATACAAAAAGCAATCCATTTCCAATTTTGCTTGTCGCACCAACAGGAAGAGCGGCTAAGCGAATGAGTGAAGCAACAGAATTACCAGCGACAACAATCCATCGCCTTTTAGGTTGGAAAGGTGGAACGGGCGGGTTTGAAAAAGGTGATCATGAGCCGCTCGAAGGGGAGCTTTTAATTGTCGATGAAAGTTCAATGGTGGACATTTGGTTAATGAATCAACTGTTAAAATCAGTGCCAAAAGGAATGCAAGTGGTGCTAGTAGGTGATCAAGATCAGTTGCCTTCTGTCGGACCGGGTCAAGTACTTCGCGATTTCCTTGAATCGACGGTGATACCGACTGTCCCATTAGTTGACATCTATCGCCAAGCTGAAGGTTCATCAATTATTGAGTTAGCTCATGCGATGAAGCAAGGAACAATGCCAGCTAATTTACCTGAACCGCAGGCAGATCGACGCTTTTTCCCGTGTCAAGTCGATCATGTCGGACAAGTCGTTTCACAAATTTGCGAAAATGCAATGAAAAAAGGATATACAGCAAAAGAAATTCAAGTGCTTGCCCCGATGTACAAAGGGAGTGCAGGAATTACAGAATTAAATAATATGCTTCAAAATTTGTTTAATCCGAAAACAGAGCAAAGGCGCGAAATTGGATTCGGGGATGTGGTCTACCGGACAGGTGATATAGTTTTGCAGCTTGTGAATAATCCAGATGAAAACGTCTATAACGGAGACCGCGGAGAGATTGTCGCGATTTTTTATGCGAAAGAAAATCAAGAACGACAAGATCAATTAGTCATTTCGTTTGATGGAACAGAAGTGGTCTACTTAAAAAAAGATTTAAATCAAATTACCCATGCTTATTGTTGCTCGATTCATAAAGCTCAAGGTAGTGAATTTCCCATTGTTGTTATGCCCATCGTGCGCAATTATGCAAGGATGCTTAGAAGGAATTTATTATATACCGGCATCACACGGGCTAAACAGTATTTATTATTATGCGGTGATCTTAAAGCTTTCCACACTGCAATTACACAAAAAGAAGAATTAATTAGAAATTCGAAGTTACAGGAAAAGTTACAATTAATCACAACCAATGGGAACAGCCAACCAACATAATTCAATAAGAATCACCACACACTAAAAATGTTCGGAGGGGTGGCGATTTCTTTGCGAACTTTTTCAACAGTAGAAGGATTACCGGTAATTTCACTATCTACTGCTAAGGAATGTGGACATGTCTTAGATTTGTTGTATGAGAATGGATCTGTAACAGGGTTTATTATTGACCCTAAAGGTTGGTTCCAAAAGCACTTATTTTTGCCGGTCTCTTATGTAGCAAGCATTGGTAGCGACGGAGTCATGATAGAGGACACAAATATGCTTAAACCCTATTCTGCTAAAGAAAAAGAAGCCTTTCCGCTAAAAAATGGGAAGCGTCGTCTGCAAGGAATTGCGTTGTTAACAGCAGAAGGAGAAAAATTAGGGTTGCTTGAGGACGTATATTTTTTGGAAGAGATGGGCACGATTGTAGGGTATGAAGTCACGGAAGGATTGGTAGCTGACTTAGTAGAGGGACGAAGAGTTGTCAAGTGCAATTCTAAGTTAACAATCGCTGGAGGTCGTGCCATCCTCACGGAATAGAAGGGAGCCTTTATCATGCGTTGTCCAAATTGCCAGAGCAAAGATATCGGAAAGATCGGAACGAACCAATACTATTGCTGGAATTGTTTTGTAGAAATGAGTTTGTTGAAAGGAAGGCTATCCATGCATCAAGTTGAGGAAGACGGTTCACTTAGCTCATTGGATGATTTGTTTGAGGATGAGGACCTTCAAATTGGAATGTAAACTGAAATAATGGTTCGACATTGAATAGGATAAGTTGTCTATAGAAATTGCTTTTGCTTATTCTAGTGGTGCATGGGATATTTGAATGATTTTCCACAAGAAAGTCTTCATGAAAACGAAGAGAGTGACGGTCATTCTAACTTTATGTTAGATGAAATGTCTCTCTCTTTTTTTTAGCGAATACTAAAAGGTTCAGTAACGCATGTGCTCAACTTGTATGGATATGGAATCTGTGCACACACTATAGATTGGGAGGTGTGTAATATGGACAAAGGAATGCAGCAAAAATGGTTGAATAGACTTGTATTTACCCTGCTTACATTACTAATTATCTTTATGATTATTCAGCTAGCGCCATTGTTCTCTCCTATAGGAGCTGTATTTAGAGCATTGGCTTTACCAGTAGGGATTGCTGCCCTTTTGACCTATTTGCTCCATCCATTAGTTGAAAAAATGCACGATTCTGGGTTAGCACGTCCTATTGCCGTTCTTTTAATCTTTTTGTTGATCGTATTTGTGTTTGGGTTCCTTCTAACCATTGGTTTACCTGCATTTATTAAGCAAATACAGCACGCTTTTGAGACGATTCCAGCTCAAATTAATGAAATAGAGAAAGAAACGGCTCGAATCGAAAGGTATATAGATACTCTTCCTGCACCAATGCAAACACAAACTCAAGAGTGGAGAGTACAGCTTGAAGAAATGGGTGAGGGCGTTTTTGACCAAGTAGAAGCGGTAGCCTTGTTTCTGATTAAGTCGCTTTTTTCATTTATTGTTATTCCTTTTCTTGTTTTCTTTTTGTTAAAAGATCATGAGCTCATAAGAAAATTGTCTTGGTATTTAACTCCGCGGAGATGGAGAGATCCATTAAAGCGTTATATAAAAGATGTCGACCATACTTTTGGAAGCTATATTCGAGGGCAATTGCTTGTTTCCTTGTCTGTCTTTATTATTTCTACAATTGGTTTATGGCTACTTGGTGTCCCTTATCCAATCTTACTCGGATTATTTATGGGAGCAATGGACTTAATTCCTTATTTTGGGCCATTTATTGGAGCGGTACCGGCTGTCATAATTGCTTTTTTGCAATCATGGCAATTAGGGATTGCCACAATTATTCTTATTTTTGTTATTCAACAGATTGAAGGGAACATTCTTTCACCTGTTATCGTTGGGAAGACGCTCCATTTGCATCCTGCACTAATTATTCTTGCTTTGTTGGTTGGAGTGGAGGTAGGCGGGTTTATTGGAATGCTTATCGCTGTCCCTGTTTTAGCGATTGGAAAAGTAACACTAGTGCACCTTCGTTTGCATTTCATGAAAGATTGACATTTGAATCATGGATTTCTATAATATATGTGTGTTCAAAAAGATGAATAAAGTAATTTAAAAGCGTTGAAGGAACGAGTATGAAACAGTCCGTTTAAAGAGAGGTGTACCATAAGCTGAAAAGTACACTAAGCGAAGGGTTTCAGAAAGCTACTCCCGAGTGCAGATAATCTCTGACGTTAAGTCGCGTTAAGACTTTTAAGTGATAGGCAAATTATTGTCTATAATTAGGGTGGTACCGCGTGATAAACTCTCGTCCCTTTTAGGGATTTGAGGGTTTTTTTATTTTGCTCAGTAGCGTGTTTAAAAAGGAAAAACCAACCTTATGGAACAAACTCAGTACTAAGTTTACATAATAAGGAGAGATGAAAATGAAAAAACTTACATCTGCACAAGTTAGACAAATGTATTTAGACTTTTTTAAAGAAAAAGGACATGATATTGAACCAAGCGCATCTTTGGTTCCACATGAAGACCCAACGCTGCTCTGGATTAATAGTGGGGTAGCAACCTTAAAGAAATACTTTGATGGACGTGTTATCCCAGAAAACCCTCGTATTACAAATGCTCAAAAATCAATTCGGACAAATGATATTGAAAATGTTGGAAAGACAGCTCGTCATCATACGTTTTTTGAGATGCTTGGGAACTTTTCCATTGGTGATTATTTTAAAGAAGAAGCAATTGAATGGGCTTGGGAGTTTTTAACGAGTGAGAAATGGGTTGGATTTGATCCAGAGAAGTTATCGGTAACTGTTCATCCTGAAGATGATGAAGCATATGCCTACTGGCAAAAAAAAATCGGAGTTCCAGAAGAACGTATTATTCGTTTAGAAGGAAACTTTTGGGATATAGGAGAAGGCCCAAGTGGACCGAATACAGAAATCTTCTATGACCGCGGCCCTAGTTATGGAAGTGATGAAAAAGATCCAGAACTTTATCCAGGTGGTGAAAATGAACGGTACTTAGAGGTGTGGAATCTTGTCTTTTCTCAATTTAATCATAATCCAGATGGCAGCTATACACCGCTGCCAAAGAAGAATATTGATACAGGTATGGGTCTCGAACGAATGGTTTCAGTTATCCAAGATACTCCAACTAATTTTGAAACGGACTTATTTATGCCAATTATTAAAGCAACAGAAGAAATTTCTGGTGTGAAATATGGGGAAAAGAAAGAAACTGATGTAGCGTTTAAAGTAATTGCCGATCATGTACGAACAGTAACGTTTGCTGTTACTGACAGGGCTCTACCTTCGAATGAAGGGCGTGGGTATGTCCTGCGAAGATTATTACGTCGTGCAGTACGCTATGCAAAGTTAATTAATATACACCGTCCTTTTATGTATGAGTTAGTTCCGGTTGTTGGGGAGATTATGGTAGACTTCTATCCGGAAGTGAAAGAAAAAACAGAATTTGTACAAAAAGTTATGAAAAATGAAGAAGAGCGTTTCCACGAAACATTACATGAAGGATTAGCGATTCTTGAAAAAATACTAGCTGATGCAGAAGCATTAGGAAAAAAGATAATCGATGGTGCTGATGTGTTCCGTTTGTATGACACATACGGATTTCCAGTCGATTTAACGGAAGAATATATACAAGAAAAAGGCTTAGACATTGACCGGGCAGGCTTTGAACGTGAAATGGAAGGGCAACGCGCGCGTGCTCGTTCTGCTCGTCAGGAATCAGGATCCATGCAAGTGCAAGATGAAGTACTTGGACAAATTACAACAGAAAGTACATTTGTAGGGTATGATCGTCTAACAACAGATGCAAAAGTGGAAGTACTTATTTCTGATAAAGAGCTTACGGATAGCGTGCAAGCAGGTAATACTGCTCAAGTGATTTTAAATGAAACACCATTTTATGCTGAAAGTGGTGGGCAAGTTTCTGACGCAGGAACGCTTCGAGGTGAAAATCTAGTGGCTGACGTTACAGGTGTTAGCAAAGCACCGAATGGACAGCACCTCCATACAATTGTTGTAAAAGAAGGCGTGCTTGAAAAAGGAACAACGGTTACGTGTGTTGTGGAAGAAACGGAACGAATTTCAATTGTAAAAAACCATACGGCTACCCACCTTTTGCACCAAGCACTTAAAGATGTTCTTGGAGCGCATGTAAATCAGGCAGGTTCATTAGTTTCTGAGGAACGATTGCGTTTTGACTTTTCTCATTTTGGTCAAGTAACAACAGAAGAATTGACAAAGGTAGAAGAGATTGTAAATGAACAGATTTGGAATGCACTTCAAGTAGATATTTCTTTGAAGAAGCTTGATGAAGCAAAAGAAATGGGCGCAATGGCGCTGTTCGGAGAGAAATATGGAGAGACGGTCCGTGTTGTAAAAGTAGGCGACTATAGTTTAGAGTTATGCGGCGGTTGTCACGTGCGTAACACAGCTGAAATTGGCCTATTTAAACTTGTTTCTGAATCAGGGATTGGTGCAGGTGTACGCCGTATTGAAGCAGTGACGGGCAAAGCGGCTTATGAACATATGAATAGTCAGATTCAATTGCTAAAAGATGTGGCAACTAATTTAAAAGTCAAACGTGTGCAAGACGTCCCGGCTAGAATTGATGCTACGCAGCAACAAATTCGTGAATTACAACGAGAAAATGAATCATTAACGGCGAAGTTGGGCAATATGGAAGCTGGGAATCTTGTTAATGAAGCCATAAAGGTAAATGGTGTTACCGTGTTATCGAAAAAAGTAGATGCAGCTGATATGGATGGACTTCGTGGAATAGTGGATACATTAAAACAAGATTTATCGTCTGGAATTATTGTATTAGGGGCTGTTTCCGGTGAGAAAGTAAACATAGTTGCTGGTGTAACGAAGGATTTACTTGATCAAGGCTTCCATGCAGGAAAGCTTGTGAAGGAAGTTGCTACTCGTTGCGGCGGCGGTGGCGGCGGTCGTCCTGATATGGCCCAAGCTGGCGGGAAAAATCCGGCAGAATTAGAAAAAGCTCTTGCTTTTGTAGAAGAGTATGTAAATACGATTTCCTAATTGAACTTTTTTGGTGTACAATGGAAATAAGACAAGCTGTTAGACAGCAATGAATGAAAGAGGTGTTTGTGATGAGCTCTATGGACAAAACGATGCAATTTAACTTTCCTGATGACACGGTTGAAGTTGATGTCCAAGAGGTGCTCCTTTCTGTATATGAGTCACTTGAGGAGAAAGGCTATAACCCCATTAACCAAATTGTTGGCTATTTACTGTCAGGAGACCCTGCGTACATTCCGCGTCATAAAGATGCGCGTACACTCATTCGTAAGCTAGAACGTGACGAACTAATTGAAGAGTTAGTAAAATCATATTTATCACAGCACCGTAAGGAGAATGAATGAGAGCACTTGGATTAGATGTCGGTACGAAAACAATTGGTATAGCACTAAGTGATGAGCTTGGCTGGACGGCACAAGGTTTAACGACACTTAAGCGTGAAGAAAGTGATGAAGAAAAAGACTTTAAAGCGATTGCCAGCCTTGTTGAAGAACATGGTGTAGATTCGATTGTTATTGGTCTACCTAAAAATATGAATGGAACGATCGGACCTAGTGGTGAGCGTAGCCAAGTTTTTGCGGATACATTAAGTCAGTATGTTTCGTGCACGATAAAGATGTGGGATGAGCGTTTAACGACCGTCGCTGCGGAGAAAATGCTTATTTCGGCTGATGTTAGTCGCAAAAAAAGAAAAAAGGTCATCGATAAGATGGCTGCGGTCATGATATTGCAAGGATATCTTGATCATAAAGGAAACTAATCGTACTAAAAAAGGTCAATTTTCCCTTTTTATAGCACGATAAAGCAATGAGTGAAGCCACTGCCATTATTGTGCAGCATTGCTCCTTGTTTACCAAACTAATCTAACATTACTACAAAGAGGTGCAATCAAATGACTGAACAAGAAAAAGAGCGTATTGTGATCCCTGATGAAAATGGGGATGAGCATCTTTTTGATGAATTATTCAGATTCCATGTTGATGCAACAGAAAAGTCATATATCTTAGTGACTCCTGTTGGAGCAGATGAAGATGATGAGGAAGAAGAAGTGGAAGTATTTGCTTTCCGTTACGAAGATCGTGAAGGTGAAGAAGACGACATTGCTTTATTCCCAGTTGAAACTGACGAAGAGTGGGAAATGGTTGAGGAAATGTTAAATACATTCCAACCGGAAGAAGAGGAGTAAGTTAGTCCTTTTAGCTACCAAAAGCAGCTAGCCTCCGGAGGAAAAACAGCTACCAAAAACAGGTAGCTGTTTTTTTTTCTTTATCTTTAGTCGAAATGTAGTATAATATAACGGTGGAAGGAGGAGAATGATGTCTAATTCCAGCGAAAAACCACGAAATGCATTGTATGAAGAGCGAGTTTCTCAGGCGAGGGTTGTGAGGAAAATCGTCTTTTTTAGTGTTATTGGATTATTTGTTATTGGTATCATTTTTTCTATTAGCGCTTATTTTTATGTGAAGAATACATTAGGACCAGTTGATGTAGACAATCCGGAAGAAGTCGAAGTAACAATTCCGATTGGTTCAACTGCCAATCATATTGGAACGATACTAGAGGACGAGGGACTTGTACGAAATGGTACGATGTTTCGTTATTATGTTCGTTACAAAAATGAATCAGGATTTCAAGCAGGTGATTACGCTCTTTCAACTTCGATGACCATGGATGAAATCATTCAAGAATTGAAAGAGGGAAAAGTGTTGCAAGAACCAGAACTAGTTTTTACTGTACCTGAAGGTAGATGGCTTGAAGATATTGCGGGAATTATTGCAACTGAAACGGATCATAGTGAAGAAGAAGTGATGGACATGTTAACAAATGAGGAGTATATAGAAAGTTTAATTGATCAATACTCAATGTTAACAGATGATATTTTAGATAATGATATTCGTTATGCATTAGAAGGATATTTATTTCCAGCACGTTATGATTTTATGGAAGAGCAGCCATCGATTGAAACGATCGTTGAGGCGATGCTGAATGGGACGCAAGCGGTATTAAATGAGTTTACTTCGGAGATCGATGAAAGTGAATATACTATCCATGAATTACTCACGCTAGCTTCGATCATTGAAAGAGAAGCTCAAAAAACAGAAGATCGCTATCTTATTTCTGGGGTACTTTATAATCGGTTAGAGAGAGGAATGAGACTTCAAGTCGACCCAACAGTTTCTTATGCAATTGGTGAGCACCGTTATATGACAACTTATGCAGATACGGAAGTTGATTCACCATATAACACTTATCGATATGCAGGGATCCCAATTGGACCAATAGCAAGTCCGGGGAAAGATTCAATTAAAGCAGCATTACAACCAGAAGCGACAGATGCACTTTACTTTTACGCTCGTTACAATGGTGAAGTAATTTACAATGAAACGTATGAGGAGCACAATCGTACACATCAAGAGTATCGCAATGAATGGGTTGAAGCTCAAAGTCAAGAGGTTGAAGATGATTAGTAAGTAGTAAGGGGGATGTGTTACTATAAAACACGCCCTCTTTTCTATGTTCTTAGTAGAATGGAGTGGTATGATGATAAAGAGACAAGTAGAGGACTATTTAAAGTCCCTTGTACCCACTCGTGAAAAAAGAGTGGAAGAAATAGAAGAATATGCTATCGTGCATCAAGTTCCTATTATGGATTTAGTAGGGATGGAAAGTCTCCTGCAGCAGTTAAAATTACATGAGCCTAAGCGGATACTAGAGATTGGAACGGCCATTGGTTATTCAGCCATTCGAATGGCTCAAGCCTTACCAAATGCTAGTATTGTAACGATTGAACGTGATGAAGTGCGGTATGAGGAAGCGAAAAAGAACATATCTTCTTTAGGCTTAGCGAACCGTATTGATGTTAGATTTGGTGATGCTTTGGATTTGGCTCAAACACTTGAATCAGAACCCCTTTTTGATGTATTATTTATTGATGCCGCAAAAGGACAGTACAAACGTTTTCTTAATATATACGGTCAATTTATTAAACATGGCGGTGTGATCTATTCAGATAATGTGTTGTTCCGTGGGTTAGTGGCGGAAGAGGACATAGAAAATAAACGCTTGCGACAGATCGCAAATAAAATAAAAAGCTATAACGAATGGCTAATGAATCATCCAGAATATGAGACGAGAATCTTGCCAGTAGGAGATGGATTAGCTGTTAGTATTAAACGGAAAATGTAAGAGGAGGATAACAAAATGGGAAAGAAGCCGGAATTACTAGTGACCCCAAAAGATATAGATGCTGTGAATAGACTGTTTAAGGCGGGGGCAGATGCGATTGTCATTGGTGAACAACGTTACGGTTTGCGTCTAGCTGGTGAATTTACACGAGACGAAGTGAAGGAAGCAGTGAATATTGCTCACGAACAATCGAAAAAAGTATACGTTGCTATGAATGCTCTTTTTCACAATGACAAAGTAGATGAATTAGCAGATTATGTGAAATTTTTACGCGAAGCAAATGTTGATGGAATTACATTCGGAGACCCTGCTGTATTAATGACGGTTCGTGAGGTAGCTCCCGATCTGAAGTTGCACTGGAACACGGAACAAACAGTTACCAATTGGTTCACTGCGAATTATTGGGGGCGAAAAGGTGCAACTCGTGCGGTTTTAGCTCGTGAAATTAATATGGATGCGATTGTTGAAATTAAGGAAAATGCAGAGGTTGAAGTCGAAGTTCAAGTTCATGGAATGACAAGTATGTTCCAATCAAAGAGAACATTAATTGGCAACTATATGCAGTTCCAAGGGAAGAACTTAGAAGTTGAGAAGCGTGATAAGGAGCGTAATCTGCATTTGTTTGATCCAGAGCGTGATGCTAGGTATCCGATTTTTGAAGATGAGAATGGAACTCACATTATGAGTCCAAATGATATTTGTATTATTGATGAACTAGAAGAGATGATCGATGCTGAAATTGATAGCTTTAAAATCGATGGCCTGCTAAAGTCGACAGAATATATGGAAATAGCAACAGCTTTGTATCGAGAAGCCATTGACTTTTGTGCTGATGCTCGAGATGAATATGAAGAGCGTAAAGAAAATTATTTAGCGAAATTAGAAGAAATTCAACCAGAAAACCGCAAGTTAGATACAGGATTTTTCTTCAAAGAAACGGTCTATTAAGAAAGGAGGATATGCTATGACGACTATTGCTGAACGTACGAATGAGGGGAAACGAATCATTACAAAAAAGCCAGAATTATTAGCTCCTGCAGGTAGCTTAGAGAAGTTAAAAATAGCTGTTCACTATGGTGCAGATGCGGTGTTTATTGGCGGACGTGAATTTGGCCTTCGCTCAAATGCTGATAATTTCTCTCTTGAGGAAATGAGAGAAGGAGTAGAATTTGCAAATAAATATGGTGCGAAAATCTATGTCACGACAAATATTTTTGCTCATAATGAAAATATGGATGGTCTAGAAGAGTATTTAGAATCTCTTCAAGAAGTTGGCGTGACAGGGATTATTGTTGCAGACCCATTAATTATTGAAACGTGCAAGCGTGTTGCTCCTAAGGTAGAAGTCCATCTTAGTACTCAACAATCGTTAAGTAACTGGCTTTCTGTGAAGTACTGGAAAGAAGAGGGACTTCATCGTGTTGTATTAGCTAGAGAAGTTGGTCTTGAGGAAATGCTTGAAATGAAAAAGAAAGTAGACATAGAAATTGAAGCATTCATTCACGGTGCAATGTGTATTTCTTACTCTGGACGTTGTGTACTAAGTAACCATATGACAGCGCGTGATTCGAATCGTGGTGGTTGCTGTCAGTCCTGTCGATGGGAATATGATTTATATGAAACGAATGAAAACGGCGAAAAGGCTCTTTTTGAAGAAGGCGATGCTCAGTATACGATGAGCCCGAAAGATTTAAACCTTGTACAAGCGATTCCAAAGATGATCGAAGCTGGAATTGATAGTCTAAAGGTTGAAGGACGGATGAAGTCAATTCATTACGTTGCGACGGTTACAAGTGTATATCGTAAGGTCATTGATGCCTATTGTGCAGATCCAGACAATTTCAAAATAGATAAAGCTTGGTTGGACGAGTTAGAGAAATGTGCCAATCGTGATTTTGCCCCACAATTTTTCGAAGGGCAACCAACATTTGAAGAGCAAATGTACGGGAAAACTGCGAAACGTACAAAGTATGATTTTGCAGGATTAGTACTTGAATATGACGTGGAAACATCAATGGTAACTTTGCAACAACGTAATCACTTTAAGCCTGGAGATGAAATTGAATTTTTTGGTCCGGAAATTGCAAACTTTGTTCAAAAGGTCGAAACGATTTGGGATGAAGAAGGCAATGAGATCGATGCAGCAAGACATCCATTACAAGTTGTTCGTTTTAAAGTAGATAAGCCGGTTTATCCTCAAAACATGATGCGTAAAGAGGTAAGATAATGTCTAAAAAACCTATTGTTATCGGTGTAGCCGGTGGAACAGGATCTGGTAAAACAACGGTAGCTAAAGAAATTTTTTATCAATTTAATGAACAATCAATTGTATTAATTGAACAAGATGCATATTATAAGGATCAAAGTCACTTAAGTTTTGAAGAACGATTGCAAACCAATTATGATCATCCATTAGCATTTGACAATGATTTATTGCTTGAGCATTTGCAATTGCTGTCAGCGGGCAAAGGAGTCGAAAAGCCTGTGTATGATTATAAAGCTCATACAAGGTCAAGTGATGTTATTGTGATTGACCCGAAGGATGTTATTATTGTTGAAGGTATTTTAATTCTTGAAGATGAGCGTCTTAGAGAGATGATGGATATTAAGTTATTTGTTGATGCTGATGCTGATATACGAATTATTAGAAGGTTAGTGAGAGATATTGAGGATAGGGGTCGGTCAATTGAGTCTGTAATTGATCAATATACTTCCGTTGTAAGACCGATGCACTTGCAATTTATTGAACCAACAAAGCGTTATGCGGATGTAATTGTACCAGAAGGCGGGCAGAATCGTGTCGCTATTGATCTAATGGTGACAAAAATTCGCACAATTATTGAAGAGAAAGCGATTTTGTAATAGCATAAGGAGTAGGTTTACTTAAACCTTGCTTGTAAGGATTTTATAAACTCGGATTTACCGAGTTTTTAGTCTACATAGTATTATATTTATCGCATTTATTTTATTTGATTGTAGCAGATGAGGAGTGAAAGACATGGCAGAAGAGAAAAAGCATTATATGACAATGGATGGAAAGAAAAAGTTAGAAGAGGAAGTAGAATATTTAAAGACGGAACGACGCAAAGAAGTCGTTGAACGTATAAAGATTGCACGTAGTTTTGGTGACCTATCAGAGAACTCTGAATATGATTCTGCAAAAGAAGAGCAAGCGTTTGTTGAAGGACGTATTGCTCAACTTGAGAAGATGATTCGTAATGCGGTCATGATTGAAGAAGAAGAGGGTGCAGCAAATGTTGTGTCTCTCGGTAAGACGGTTAAGTTTATTGAACTTCCAGATGGTGATGAAGAAGAGTACACGATTGTTGGAAGCGCAGAATCAGACCCCGCAGAAGGAAAGATTTCAAATGATTCTCCAATGGCTCAAAGTTTACTTGGACGAGGTATTAATGATAAAGTGTCTGTTAATACCCCAGGTGGAGAAATGGAAATTCAAATTACCGATATTCGTTAATGTTTACGTAGGATGCTTGAAAAGGGAAAGATCAACCTTTTCAAGCATCCTTTTTTAAAAGGCTAGGTGTACCTCCTGTTTGACAAGAGGTGATCTCTCTAAAATTATGTAAGATCTTGTATGAAGCCTTTCTCGCGCTTTTAAAAAAGATCTTGTATAATAACGAAAGAGAATTAGAAAGGGAGTGGAGAAATGCAAGGATATCGTTATGAGCAACGGAAGAAGAAACGTGTGAATCGTATTTTAAATGTGGCGATTGGTATAGTAACCATTCTTATCATAGTATTTGCTGTACAAATTTTCTTTAGTTCGACTTCAAGTGAAGAAGTACTCACAGAAGTTGACCAAAACGGGGAAATAGAGGAGAATGAACCTGAATCAATAGCTGATCCAGTAGAGAAGAATAAAGAGAATAACCAGAGTGAAGCAGTAGAAGAAAATGAGCACGAATCGACTGAGGAACAACTTGATGAAGAAGAGCTAGAGCCAGTTCCAGACGGAGAGTGGGAACCAGTTGGTACGTCACAAACGGGTGAATTCACACCTGACTTCAATGAAGGAAGCACAAACTGGAATGAAATGGTCAAAGCCCTCCAATATGCTACTGGAATTGATGACATGATAGTTTGGTGGATTGGAAACGGTGGTTCTGCTACAAGAGCACGTGGAGAAGTTGCTCCTAGAGGAAATCCAAATGAAAAATATGAAGTGTATATTGAATGGATTGATGGCCAAGGCTGGATGCCAGTAGAGAAAAATAAACTTAATTAATCAAATGGGTGAGAGGCTGTCCCAAAAGCCATAAAAAGAGCGGCAGCGGCTCAGCTAATTGCTTAGAGGTTGTTTCGAAAGGTCAAAAAGCAACCTTTTGAGACAACCTCTACTAATGTATGAACAGAAAGGAATTTAAAAGAATGTCAAATACGATTCTCGTTAACGGAACGATCATTACAATGGACGCTAAACAGCAGGTATTCAAGAAAGGAGCCATTGCTTTTGAAAACGAAAAAATTACATATGTAGGGGAGGTTCCTAGTGACCTATCGATTTACGATGAAGTTGTCGATGTGAAAGGTGATTATATTTTGCCGGGTTTAGTTAATACACATGGGCATGCATCGATGTCATTACTAAGAGGCTATGCGGATGATCTTCCTTTGCAGCAGTGGTTAGAAGAAAAGATGTGGCCGATTGAGGCAACATATACGAAAGACCATGCAAAATGGGGAACATATTTATCTATTATTGAAATGCTACGTACTGGAACAACGACGTTTGTTGATATGTACGACAATATGGATGAGGTGGCTATGGCCGTTGACGCATCAGGTGCTAGAGCTAGACTTTGTAGAGGAATGATTGGATTTGGTTCTGAAGAACTTCGCCAAAGCAAGTTAGAAGAAGCATCGAACTTTGCGAGAAACTGGAACAATCAAGCGAATGGACGAATTACGACGATGATGTCACCTCATTCTCCATATACTTGTACACCTCAATTTATTGAGCAAATTGTTTCAAAAGCTGTTGAACTCAATTCCCCAATTCATATTCATATGTCAGAAACTCGTTC
This sequence comes from Halalkalibacter kiskunsagensis, assembly GCF_037027555.1. Taxonomy (NCBI): domain Bacteria; kingdom Bacillati; phylum Bacillota; class Bacilli; order Caryophanales; family Bacillaceae; genus Halalkalibacter; species Halalkalibacter kiskunsagensis. The sequence goes on from NZ_JAXBLX010000037.1 coordinate 18,852, forward strand.
TGAAGTTGAGTTGAATGTAAGTGAGTATGGAGAACGACCGGTTAAACATCTTGAGAAATTAGGTATGTTCGAGCAACCTACATTAGTTGCTCATGCTGTCCATCTAGAAGAATGGGAACTTGATATCTTAGCCAAATACGATGTCAAAGTTTCAAATAACATCATAAGCAACCTGAAGTTAGCAAGTGGAATTGCACCTGTACCTGCGATGTTAGAAAAGGGAATCACCGTTTCCCTTGGAACAGACAGTTCTGCTTCTAACAACAATTTAGATTTATTTGGAGAGTTAAACCAAGTGGCTCTTCTTTATAAAGGTGTTCACAATGATGCTACGTTGATTCCGGCAGAAAAAGCATTGCAAATGGCGACGATACATGGGGCAGAGGCAATATGGTTAGAAGATCAAGTGGGGAGTCTTGAAGTAGGCAAAGAAGCGGATCTGATCGTGTTAAATACGAAGCAAGCATTTTATCAACCAGCACACAATCCTATTTCTCATATTGTCTACTCTGGAAGTGGAAGAGATGTGAAAGATGTGTTCGTCCAAGGGAAACAGGTTGTGAAAAATGGTGAGTGCTTAACGGTTGACGAAGAGAAAGTAATTTTTGAAGTGAATCGTTTAAGTGAAAAGTTCTAAATGATAGTGGAGGCTATCTTAATTGGGTTTTAACCCTTGAGAGATAGCTTTTTTCTTTTGATAAAAGTGTCCTTAGTGCCTTTTTCACGGTTTACACAACCACATGGCGACCTCTAAACGGGCGGAAATCAAGAAGAGGGATTCAACCGGGCTCAATGATGTCCTAAAAGGTTGCAGAGAAAGAGGGATAAAAAGGAGCTCAATGATGTTGAAAATACGAAAAGAGTAAGAGACCAAATGATGATTTGGTCTCTTACTTTTTTAAGTTCATTTGGTTTTTACAGGCTATATAAAATCAAGTGATTCTAGTCGATCTTCCAGCTTTCAAGATAGACTTTTTGCTCGTCTGTTAACGAGTCAATGCCGACACCAAGTGCCTCTAACTTTAATTGGGCTACTTTTTGATCTAATTCATAAGGAACTGTAATAATACGGTTACCTATTTCACTATATTTTTCATTCACATACGCAAGAGAAACGGCCTGAAGGGCAAATGTCATGTCCATAATTTCAGCAGGATGACCATCACCAGCTCCAAGGTTAACTAAACGCCCCTCTGCTAGTAAGTAGAGCTTGCGACCATCTTCTAAGACATATTCCTCAATATTTTTACGTACTTCTCGTTTGGACGTCGATAAAGCTTCAAGATCATGCTTATTAACCTCTACATCAAAGTGACCAGCATTAGCAAGGATCGCACCATCCTTCATATTTTCAAGGTGCTCACGACGAATAACGTATTGATTTCCTGTAACAGCGATAAAGTAATCACCTCTTTTTGCTGCTTCCTTAAGTGGCATCACTTCAAATCCGTCCATATATGCTTCAATAGCTTTAATGCTATCGACTTCAGTCACGATGACCTTTGCTCCAAGTCCCTTAGCACGTAGCGCCACACCACGTCCACACCAACCATATCCAACGACAACGACCGTCTTACCAGCAACTACTAAATTGGTTGTTCGATTAATGCTATCCCAAACAGATTGTCCGGTTCCATATCGATTGTCAAATAAATGTTTACAATATCCATCATTGACAGCAATCATCGGGAAAGGAAGATCCCCGGATTTCTCCAAAGCTTTATCTCGTATGACACCTGTAGTTGTTTCTTCACAGCCACCACGGATGTTCTTAATTAAATCAGGGCGTTCGGAGTGAAGAAGAGTCGTGAAGTCTCCACCGTCATCAATAATTAAGTCAGGTTCAACCTCTAAGGTCATAATCAAATGTTGTTTAAACTCTTCTGGATCAGGCTTATGTTTTGCAAAAACGGTAATTCCGTCTTCGACTAGAGCAGCACAAACATCATCTTGAGTGGAGAGAGGATTGCTTCCCGCAATAAACACTTCTGCTCCTGCAGCTTTGACCACTTTCGCTAAGTATGCTGTTTTAGCCTCTAGATGAAGACAGATAGCAACTTTCAATCCTTTGAATGGTTGAGTTTGTTCAAATTCCTGACGAATTTGATTTAAGACAGGCATATGCTCTTTTACCCAATCAATCTTTAAATGACCTTCTTTTGCAAGGTTCATATCACGTACAATACTTTTCATGTTCTTTAGTGCCTCCAATATATGTAGTCTCGACTATGATCATAATGATAACTTATTATGGACGAAGATGGAAGCTAGTTGGAGCGTTCTGACCATCCTTGGAAAAATTGGATTGGCCTTCCTTAATTAACGGAGATTGCATCAACTATTCTTGAAAAAAGATGATAGAATGTAAGAAGAGTAGGAGGAAGATAAATGGAAGAGAAAAGAATAAAACAACTAGAAGCGAAAGTTGCTGATTACAAACAATATGGGTTTATTTTATTGTCTTTGAGTATCTTTCTATTTATCGGATTAGTCATTCCAACAGAAAATACCGTTGTCATAATTCCAGGCCTATTTATTGGTGGCGTATTTGTCACCCTTGCATTCGCTGTATTATTTCACCGGCTTGCTATGAGAGCTCAGAGACAATTATACGAAGATAATCATAACTAATGTAATATAGGTAAAGAGAAACTGGCATAGTAGGTGAATAAACCTACTATGCCAGTTTTTTTTTGAGGTTTGAGATGAGAGAGTTTTTCTATTGTCTTATTTGAGTTCGTACAGAATACATATAAAATAAAAAAGTACAGACAAGTCTATCTATAATAGAATGTATACAAGGACAATAGAGTACAGAAAAAAGAGATGTGTCACAAGGGGAGAGTAGAAAATGAAAAACAATCAAAAAACAAAAAGGCCTCTCGTTCTTGCTGCTGTTATGCTGGCCATGTTTATGGCAGCAGTAGAAGCAACCATTGTTGCTACAGCGATGCCAGGTATTGTAGCGGATTTAGGAGGTTTCTCTTTATTCAGCTGGGTTTTTTCCTCTTATTTATTAATGCAGGTGGTTATGATTCCTTTATATGGCAAGCTAGCTGATTTATATGGTAGGAAATTGATCTTTTCAATAGGTATTGGAATCTTTTTAATTGGATCGATTTTATGTGGGTTTTCTTGGTCAATGGAGATGTTAATCTTCAGTCGAATTCTTCAAGGAATTGGGGCAGGAGCTGTTCAACCGATTGCAACAACGATTGTAGGAGATATGTACACAAAAGAGGAACGAGCAAATATTCAAGGCTATCTTGCAAGTATTTGGGGTGTTTCTGCGATTATCGGTCCTATTTTAGGAGCGTTATTTATCCAATATGCTAACTGGTCATGGATATTTTGGATGAATATCCCATTTGGGATTCTTTCAGCCTGTATCGTTATTTTCTTCCTACATGAGAAAGTTGAAAAGAAGAAGAAGCAAGTTGACTATATAGGTGCAATCCTTCTATTTGTTTCACTTTTAACATTTATGTTTGTTCTTATTCAAATAGATGAGGGGCTATTCTTATCAAATCTACAGCTTTTACTTATCATTTGTGTATCTATTATAAGCATGATCTCGTTTATTTCACATGAGAGAAAAACGAAAGAACCAATGATCACCCTTTCTTTATGGAAGAAAAAAGAAATTCGATATGCCAATTTAGCATCTTTTATGTCAGGTGTGATGTTACTAGCCGTATCAGGTTATCTCCCTACGTATGTCCAAGGTGTATTAGGTCAATCACCTCTTGTAGCAGGATTGACACTGACCGTTATTTCGATTGGTTGGCCGATTTCATCAACAATTGCAGGAAAAATGATGCTAAAAACAGGATTCCGCGTAACCGCTGTAATTGGTGGGGTAGCGCTCGTAATAAGTAGTCTTTGTTTCTTAACGCTTCCCTATTTCGCACATTTTTTGTGGGCAGGTTTAGGTTCGTTTTTATTAGGAGTAGGAATGGGTTTTTCAACGACCACTTTTATCGTATCAATTCAATCTAGTGTAGAATGGAAAGTTAGAGGCGAGGCTACTGCGATGAATATGTTTATGCGATTATTAGGAGGGGCAGTTGGAGTTGCCTTGTTAGGAGGAATATTAAACAGACAATTAAGAGCGTCTTTTGAACAAGTGGGTCAATCCTTGTCAATTGAGCCGACTATTGATGCAGTTAATGTTTTGCTAGAGGCCGAACAAAGAGCAAATCTTTCTTTAGGAGAACAACAGCAATTGCAAACAATCCTAGCGAGTAGTTTATCTGCAGTTTTTATGTCACTATTCATCGTAGCAATCATTGGATTTGTTTTCATTAGTTTACTTCCAAAGGATTCTACAAAAACGAATAAATCCAAAACCAAGATATTAAACTAGGTTATCTTGGTTTTGTTAATTCAATAAAATGAGTGAGGATGCGAGCCGTTAATCCCCATATCACATAGTTGTGATAGTAATAAAAGTATTCTTGTATTTCATGATAACGTTTAGAATAATTTTCTTTATTGGCAATCACTTTTATCGGAAAGTCATCACTTGGTTCAAACCACATTTTCATTGTATGACGTTTAGGTTCGTAGTTATATAAATAGGAAACTGGGACAGTGAAAGTGTGGTCGACTTCATGGTGGTTAATGGATACATCATTCAAATTGCTTAGCACCCCAACAAAGGGGTAGATAATACCTCGAAATGGAGTAACTAGAATATCAAGTGAAGCAATTACATCAATATTTTTTTCATGAATACCGACTTCTTCTGATAATTCCCGGATAGCAGCAGCTTCAGGTGATGAATCGGTAGGGTCGATTTTCCCTCCAGGAAAACAAATCTCTCCTGGTTGTTTGTTTAACTGTTTAGAACGTACTTCAAAAAGAATAGATAATTCATTGTCTACATAAATCAAAGGTACAATAACAGCTGATTTCATTGATGTCGAACCAAGAATGTTACTAGTTCGATTTGTAAGTTGTTGTTGAATATGCATTAAGTCATTCATCTTCTCACCTCCTAAAGAATTAGAGTGAACTATTTGTTTCAAAGTATATCATATGAATCAAATGATACTTGAAAACACCATGTCTAGCACGGGGAAAACTCATTCGATTGGACAAAAAAAAAGCTTGAAGTTCTCTGTCAGAATATGTAACAAAAATGCTGTAATGAGGGGGAGAGTACGGTACATTATTAACAGGAAAGGTCATTGACCTAGCTTCCAAAATGTTCTCTCTACTCTCCCCCATTGCGAGCGATTCAATTTCAGAATCGCTCATTTTTTTTGTCTTTTTTAATAAACATTGAATATATATATAAAGAAAGAATTGGTAACAAGTGAAACTGACTTGCAAAAGTGATGGAAATACATGAAAATAAATATAATTAGACAGGCATAGAGAGGTAAGGGGAAGGGCAAGATGGACGTTCAGTCAAAAGAAACAGAGATGCTCGATTTATTAGAAAGATTAGTTAATATAGATAGTGGTTCGAATTATAAGGTTGGAGTCGATCAAGTTGGCAGTGAATTAATCCCTTATTTTCAGAAAATGGGTTATGAGATAACGAAGATGAAACAAGATGAAGCGGGAGATCACCTCGTTATTACACATCCAGCAAAAAAGAAAGCTTCTATCCTCATAGTCGCACATATGGATACGGTGTTTGAAGAGGGGACGGCTGCTAAGCGTCCTTTTTCAGTTCGTGAAGGACGGGCTTATGGACCAGGAGTTATTGATATGAAAGCAAGTCTTGTATCTGTCATTTATGCACTCCGCTACCTTCAAGAAATCGGTTCCACCGCGTACCAAGATTTACAGGTTATTTTAAATAGTGATGAGGAGATTGGTTCATTGACCTCTCGTCCGATTATAGAAAAAGAAGCGATTGGGAAATCGTATGCTCTAATAATGGAACCTGCAAGGCGAGATGGGTCGGTTGTAACAGAACGACGGGGAAGTGGGAGATTCACAATTGAAGTGCACGGGAAGGCTGCTCATTCTGGAATTGAACCTGAAAAAGGCAGAAGTGCCATCGAAGAACTCGCACATAAAATTGTAAAGTTGCATGAACTTAATGATCATGAACATGGAATTTCGGTGAATGTTGGAATGATTGAAGGTGGGAATGCAGTAAATACGATCTCTGCGACAGCAATAGGGCACCTAGATGTGAGGGTTGCAACACTCAAGCAAGCAGAAGAAGTGGAACATAAGATTGAAGAGGTCTGTGCATCATCAGACGTTACGGGAACGGAAATTGAGCTTTCTGGTGATATGAGACGTCCGCCGATGTTAAAAAATAAAAAAATTGAAAAACTTTTTCATATCGTCAAACATGTAGGAGCAGAATTAGGAATTGACATAAAAGATACGAAAACAGGTGGAGGTTCTGACGCTTCCTTTACATCAGCTATGGGAATCCCAACAATTGATGGACTCGGACCAATTGGGGGCAATGCTCATAGTGACAAAGAATATCTGGAAATCTCTTCTTTAACGGAACGAACATTGTTGCTAGCCAAAGTGATAGAACGCCTCGTGGAAAAAGAAAATAAGTAAAAGAAATATAGAAGTATTTTATGAAAAAGAAAATAATGTTTGTAAAAAAGTGACTTATTATCAGTCTTCTCTTTTGGAGTACGAGATATAGAGTCACTTTTTTCTTTCGTCTAAGGGGAAATCATAAGCAAGTCATGAAAGGTTAGCGGATTTTTTTTAATGGTACAGACACGTCCAAGCCCATTTTTACATAGTGTTGTAGTAACACACATTTTGGGGGTGATCTCATGTCAGCTATAATTGCAGCGATTTCCTACTTGTTTAAGGAAGTAGTCGTCTTTGTATCATACGTTAAGAACAACGCCTTCCCACAGCCGCTGAAAAAAGAGGAGGAACGAAAATACTTAAAGCTAATGGCCGAGGGTGATGAGCATGCACGTGACCTTCTAATTGAACATAATTTACGACTTGTTGCACATATCGTCAAGAAATTTGAAAATACGCGTGAAGATACCGAGGATTTAATCTCGATTGGAACAATTGGGTTAATTAAAGCAATAGAAAGTTATTCTGATGGAAAAGGGACAAAGCTAGCAACCTATGCAGCTCGTTGTATTGAAAATGAAATTCTCATGCATCTACGCGCATTGAAAAAAGTTAAAAAAGATGTCTCACTTCATGACCCAATTGGAACAGATAAGGAAGGGAATGAAATCACACTAATAGATGTTCTCCAAGAAGAAGGCGAGGATATCGTTGATGTAATCCAAACAAATATGGAAAAGACCCAAATCTACAAATTTATTCACGTATTAGATGATCGTGAAAAAGAGGTAATTGTAGGTCGCTTTGGATTAAATTTAGAAGAAGAAAGAACACAAAGAGAAATTGCAAAAGAGTTAGGCATTTCTCGGAGTTATGTCTCTCGAATAGAAAAGCGCGCGTTAATGAAGCTATTTCATGAATTTTATAAACAGAGCCAAGGAAAGGGATAAGAAAAGGGCTGTAGGAGCAGGAATGAACTCTTACAGCCCTTTTCTGGTGTAAAATGAAAGAGAATACTAATATGCTTTTCTAACGTGTATCGAGGTAGCCTTACACAGTCAAGGGCAAATGAATACGGAAAGTAGTTAGTGTCTCATCGGATTCACATGTCATATAACCAGCGTGTTTCTCAATAATGTTTTTACATACATATAAGCCTATGCCTGTCCCAAGATCTTTCGTTGTATAAAACGGCTCAAAGATTGTTTCTTTTACTTCTTGCGGGATTGCAGGTCCATTATTTGAAACTTCGATAATGACTTGATCGATTTCTTTAAAACATCGTACGTTGATTTCCCTAGGTCTTTTTCGTTGTTGTACGGCATCAATTGAATTAAATAATACATTAAGAAATACTTGTTTTAATTCGTCTTTATAGGCCTCGATCATAATCGATGAATCGATATCAGCTGAGACTAAGACATCGGAATCAACAATACTTGGATATAGAAAACTCAAAATATTGTCTAATAAATTTTTTATTGTGACATTTTCTTTAGGATTGTCAATTAAGTCCATTTTTGATGTGTGAAGGAACTGTGTGATTCTAAATTTTAGTTGGTCTAATTCTAGTTCGATAATATCCAAATATTTAAGGTTTGGATATTCGACTCGTAGTAATTTGTTGAAGCCAATTATAGAAGTTAATGGATTTCTAAATTCATGGACAAAGCTAGAAGACATTTGACCGAGAATGGCAAGCTTATCTTTGTGACTTTGATTAATGTAGACATTCTTTTGGTTTAACTCGTGATTCTTTATCTCAGTATAATTTGTTACTGCGTGAAAACAAAATTGATCAAAAAGTTGATTAATTATATCGATGATGGAAGGCAGATCGCAAGAAGTGAGGTCTGATTGGAGTATATATTTAATAATAATACTTCTGCCAATGTTGACATTGTAGACAAAATCACCAATATTAATATTTGATTCAACGCATTCTTTTGCTACTTTGTAAGCAAGTTGTTTAACATCATCCACATTCATTGAGTAAAGTAACGTGTGTTTCACTAAGTTATACATGAGATGCCCGTTAACATTCACTTTATCTTTATTAATGTCGATTTCATTAATTAAAATTTGGTCCTGCCACAAGTCTAAAAAGCTAGATTCATTGTCTTCTAGAAATTCAATAACTATTTCTGTATTTGCTCTTACTTGATGTGAATAGGATGACATTGGGTATTCACCACTTTCATGAAGGATGTAAAATCCGGTCCGGTAATGATAGTATCTTAAACTATTAGACAATGTCCAAGGTAACTCCTTCAATATTTTTATTTTTCTTAGGAAATCTCATTGATGACAAACGAAGAAAACCCATCCTTATTTTCGAATGGATTTTCTAAGCAATGTACTATTCTTGAAAATAACACATCATATCTTGATTATCCGTTAATAATTTCCCCACCATTTATATGGATGACTTGCCCTGTTACGTACGATGAATCGTCGGAAGCAAGATATACGTAACTTGGAGCTAACTCAGCAGGTTGCCCCGGTCTTCCCATCGGAGTATTTGTACCAAATGTTGCCACTTGGTCTGCAGGAAACGAGGCGGGAATTAAGGGGGTCCAAATCGGACCTGGAGCAACAGCATTCACTCGTATCCCTTTTTTGACAATGCTTTGCGACAAGGATCTAGTAAGAGCAATCATGGCCCCTTTTGTTGAAGCATAATCCATTAGGACTGGATTCCCTTTGTATGCAACGATGGAAGCTGTATTTATTATAGAGCTACCTTGTTTTAAGTGAGGCATACTTGCTTTGATAAAGTGAAAGCATGAAAAGATATTGGTCTTAAATGTTCGTTCCATTTGTTCGACGCTTATATCTTCAATGTTCTCCTGATAATGTTGTTCAGCAGCATTATTAATTAAGCAATCTAAACTTCCAAATGTTGAAACCGTTTCTTCAACAGCTGTCTGACAAAATGACTCATCTCCTATATCACCAGAAAGTAATAAACATTCTCCCCCATACTTTTCAACTTCAGTTTTGGTTTGATTGGCATCATCATGCTCATCAAGATACACGATGGAGAGCTTTGCCCCTTCTTTAGCAAAAGCAATAGCAACAGCACGTCCAATGCCACTGTCCCCACCTGTAATAAGAACAACTTTATTTGCTAGTTTGCCGCTGCCACTATAATTTGGATCGTCGTATACTGGTAGGGGGCTCATTTGACTTTCTGTTCCTGGTTGATGATTTTGAGATTGGGAAGGTTGCCCATTTGTTTGCTTTGATTGAATATCACTATACTTCATGATTAATCACTCCTTAAGAAATTCACATGTCTAAACAAGACTCCTTTTAAGATTCCTTATTTTGAGGTGATTTAAACCATCAATTTAGGATTAACAACTATCGTGTGATTACTTTAGTATTATTTATATTTTGGGGAGTTAGTTCTAACCTAGCGTTCAAGTAAATAAGATGAAATGACTATAATAAAGGGAGAGAAAAGATGACGCTATATGAGATTTTTGTATTAATTCATGTTATTAGTGCAGTTGTTGGATTAGGAGCATCATTTGCATTACCATCGATAATAAATTCTCCCCAAACAGCCAAAGATGCAAGGTACTCATTGTTATTAAATGCTAAGGTTGATGTGTTTGCAAAAGTAGGGAGTATTACGTTGCTTGTGACAGGAATGATATTAGGTGTGTTAAACACGACTCTTTTTACAACTGGATGGTATTTAACATCGATTGCAATTTACATTGGAGTACAGTTTATCGTTGCTGGTGTGATGCCACGAACAATCAAATCAATGGAGCGCTCCTTAATAGATTATAATGATGAGGATTTACCAGCAGGGTATGCAAAAGGAGTCTCGAAATTAAAACCATATACAGCGATTGTACATGCAGCAGCCGTCATTTTAATTATTTTGATGGTCATTAAACCATTTTAGAAACAAAAAAAGGAGTCTCAAGGTCGGTACTAAAACCATTTGAGACTCCTTATCCTTAGGCGATGTTTTGAGAAGCTGCACCGTTGGTAACTTGCAGGTGGGCTTTACGGATTTTGTATACATACCAAACTGCTACAAGAAGGGTTATGCCTCCTCCAATTGCTAATGATCGCTCATAAGCCAAGGAGAAGCCTTCTGGAGCATATAAAAAGTAAGTAGACACGACACCGGTCATAAACAAGGCTGGGATGCCACAAATCCAGTGGAATTTTCGTGATTCAAGCAAATACATAGCTGCAGTCCATAACATGACAGTAGCAACTAGTTGATTTGTTCCTCCAACATACCTCCATAAAAACGTATAATCAATAGTAGCGAGCCAAATAGTTGGAATTGTAACAGGAATCGTTGCAAGTAACACTCCTTTTAGACCACGTACTTTGAAAAATTTCTCAACTAATTCTGACACCATCATACGAGAGGAACGCAAAGCTGTGTCACCAGTTGTAATAGGTAAGATAATAACACCTAGTATTGCTAGTATACCTCCAAGTGCTCCAAGAAACGATGTTGAAATTTCATTAACAACTCCTGCGGGACCACCAACTGCTAATGCTTCTTGTAAACCCCCTGTACTTCCGAAGAATGTCATTCCTGCTGCCGCCCAAATAAGAGCAATAATTCCTTCAGCAACCATAGCACCATAAAATACCTTTCTACCATCAGATTCACGTTTGATCGTACGCGCTAAAATCGGGCTTTGTGTACTATGAAAGCCAGAAATGGCGCCGCATGAAATAGTAACCATTAATAGAGGCCAAATTGGTAATTCTCCAGGATGTAAGTTTTCTAAAGTTAAGTTCGGAATTGGGTTTTCTGTAAAAAGTAAAGCCACTCCAATTGAAACAGCCATAAAAATTAAAATGGCACCAAAAATGGGATAAATTCGCCCGATAATACGATTAACAGGTAACACAGCAGCCACTAGAAAATAAACAAAAATAAGTGCTAATGCAAATGAAAAGGATAGCGGCGTAAGACTAGCGATTAATTGAGCCGGACCAGCAGTAAAGGCAGCGGCCACTAAAATCATTAATACAATTGAAACAAAGTTAATTACGATCTTCATATTGTTTCCAAGATAGCGACCAACTAAGCTTGGAAATTGGGCACCGTTGTGACGAAGTGATAGCATCCCAGAAAAGTAATCATGAACCGCTCCTGCGATAAGACAACCAACTACAATCCATATAAATGCAACAGGACCATACAATGCACCAGCTACAGCCCCAAAAATGGGCCCAAGACCAGCAATATTCAAAAGCTGAATTAAGCTTGCTTTCCACCAAGGCATTGGTGAATAGTCTATTCCTTCTTTATTTGTGTATGCAGGTGTTTTATTTTGATCATTAATCCCAAAGATGTGTTCTACGACTTTAGAATAAACGAAATAGCCGATAATTAGTACGGCTATGGAAATTAAAAATGTAAACATATTGAATCCTCCAATTGTCTGAAAAATCTGTATGATAAGTATTGTAACGATATCTGACATACGAATCAATATATTTTTCTGAAAAAACATTACATTCTTAAAATAAAAACGGTTACAAAAAAGATCAATGGTCTTAATGGGAATAACAAGAAATTTTAGCTTGATTCATAATGAAAAAAGGTAACTCAAGAAAACTTGCATAAGCAATTTTTTTTGAGTTACCTTTTAATTTTTATATGCGTTATTATTCAGATCGAGGTTTGGTGGGGTCACAATTTGGGTGATCTAATTCAGACGCTTGTGTTAGTTTGATTAAGTAATAGCATTCTTCTCTTGCCATATGATCAGCCATTAATTGCTTGAGTGTACCAAGCAGTCGATTTGTCATTTCTAATTCTTCAAGTTCATTTAGAAAGGTTTTAAATAGAAGAAGCTCTAATTTTACATTTTCATTAAAACGAGAAAGTGCAGGAAACTCCTCAATATTTGTACGCAAATAACCAGCCATTTCTACGGCTTTAATATAAAACTGTTCAAAGCGCTCTGTAAAGGCTTCACTTTTACTTTGTAATTGTTTTTCTACTAAGTCTAAGGAATCTGTAATCCCACCAGCATGACCTGCTGCATCGAGGAGCCAAACGAGATGATGGTGCAGAGGATGGCAAATCAGTGGTTCCTCATTTTTTAATAAGGAAGGCAAGATTCGTAAATACTCGTCCACTTCATTTACCATATGGTTTAAAAAGGTTGGAGAAAGTCCAATTGTTACATCTCCGATCAGGTGCTCACGAATAATGTCTAGCTTAAACGATCTAATGGCTCGTGCTTGTTCACTTGCTTGTTCGGTTAGCTGTTGTAACTGAGCACCTGTGACGTTTTGTCGACTTGTTTCTAGAAGAGAGTCAAATGTATAAATAAATTGAATAGCTGTATTTACCAAATCAGTTTCTATAGGAGAAAGTGTATCTCGAATGAACCTTGCATGATCCCCAAGAATTTGAAGCCAAAAACGGTGTTCAAATAGCGCTTGATCATAAAATGTATTCACTATATCCCCTCCTCAATTTTTTCCCTCCATCCAATTTATGTTAGGGAAATGATCAATATGTTGTGAGATTAGTATATAAGTAAAAAAAGCGATGAGACCGTATCTCATCGCTTTTTAATCTTATTCGTTTACAGCGTCTTTAAGTTGCTTACCTGGCTTGAATGCTGGGTTTTTTGTAGCAGGGATTTCAATTTCTTGTCCTGTTTGAGGATTACGACCTTTACGAGCAGAGCGCTCACGTACTTCGAAGCTACCGAAACCAACAAGTTGAACTTTGCCACCTTCAACAAGTGCTGTTGTGATACTGTCGAATACTGCGTCTACTGCTTTTGACGCATCCTTTTTAGAAAGGTCTGCTTGCTCAGATACTGCGTTGATTAAATCTGTTTTGTTCATGAAAAATAACTCCCTTTCATACCTTGTTTTGAAAAACGCTTCATCAAAATGATGGATTTGTGTATTCTCCATTTTTGCATAACTTGTCCTTTCGACAAGCTAAAAATAAAGCCGCAACTTAATTTAATAATGAAACCCTAGTGGTGTCAAGACTTACGGCGGAAATTAAAGCATAATAACCCATATTTTTCTCATTTTTTGACAAGAACGCGTCATTTTTTGTAATCTTAATGCGATTTTTGTAAAAAAATAAGAAGAAAGCATATTCTTTCATCTTACATTTTCCGAACGGTAAAAGTTGAAATCATAAAAATAGCAAGAAGAAGTGTAATAAGCATGAAGTAAAAAGCTGGAATAAAAGGAACCAAAAGAAGTTGAAGTGTTAATATACATCCAGCTGCCGTAATGGGTAGTCCAACAAAAAAACCGGTACTTTCTGAAATATTGAAGCGAGCTAAACGGATAGCACCACAAGCAATGAAAAAAATTGTGACAAACATACCAGGTAAACCAAAAACAAACAGGATTGCCTGATATAATAAAAATGCAGGAGCGACACCAAATGAAATAATATCACTTAAGGAGTCTAATTGCTTACCGAATTCTGATGTACTATTAAAGCGTCTTGCGGCAGCTCCATCTAGACGATCTGTTAATGCTGCAATCGTAATGAAAAGAAGACCTAAACGTAATTCATTTTGTAAAATAAACATAATGGCAAAAGCACCTAGTCCTAAGTTTAAAAGGGTCAATGCATTCGCAATTTGCCCTTTTAGCTTTTTGACGGTATGATCCAATTGATGTAAAAGGAACATGTCATCGACTCCTTGACGATTTGCGCATTGCACATATCGAATATTTTTATTGTTCTTAAATAATAATCATACCATAGGTTTTTAAAATCGACTAGATCACAAAATACGCATCAACGCACATATATTGGGGGAGTTATTTTTGAAAACAATGCTTTTTCGTTCTTGCATAGAATTAACCAATCATCGTCTAACATCAGCCATGTTAAGGCGGTTTTCAAGATCTAAACTGAGCAAGCCTTTTATAAAACCATTTGCAACTACATTCAAATTAAAACAATCAGAGATGGGCAAGCCCTTGAGCGCATACGAACATCTTCATGATTTATTTACAAGAGAGTTAAAACCTGGAGTACGTGTAATTGATAAAAATCATCAAAGTATGGTAAGTCCTGTAGACGGTATCATGGCGCAATCTGGAAACCTTGATAATGAAACTTTATTCCATGTCAAAGGTCAAACGTATAACATCGTAGAAATGCTTGGGTCACAAGAAGCAGCAAAGCCGTATCATAATGGCTATTATTTTATTCTATACTTAAGTCCAAGTCATTATCACAGAATTCATAGTCCAGTTGATGGAACGATTATAAGACAATGGAAGCTAGGCGGCCAATCTTATCCGGTAAATAATATGGGACTGCAATATGGTAAAAGACCTTTATCAAGAAATTACCGTGTTATAACTGAAGTAGAGGTTGATAGAAAACAGCTTGCTATAGTAAAAGTAGGAGCAATGAATATAAACACAATCGAACTTACTCACAAAGGAAGCAGTCTTCAAAAAGGAGAAGAGATGGCTTATTTTTCATTTGGATCAACCGTTGTGCTGTTAGTAGAACATGAATTAGTTTCAGACATTGATGTTTTAGAAAACATGGAAGTGGTGGTCGGACAAAAGTTGGCTAATTTCACGCGGAAGGAAGCAACTCCTTGAGATTGCTTACACATGTAGCGCAACGAATTGTAAATGAGGTTTCTCAGGTCATAGTTGAGGAAGTGATCGCGATTAATTCTGATGGCACTATCATTGCAAGTAGTGATAAAAGCCGTGTAGGACAATATCACGAAGGAGGCGTAGAAGTCATTCAATCGAAAGAAAAGCGAATGATTACGTTGGATGATGTGGAACGATTGAAAGGAGTTAAGGTCGGTTTGAATTTGCCGATCAGTTTTCAACAACAGATTATTGATGTTATTGGGATAACAGGATCGCAGCCTGATACAGTTAGGTACGGGGAGTTGATTCAGAAGATGACGGAACTTATCATTCAAGAATCATATGCAGCTGAGCAATTAGATGCCAAATTAAGAGGGATAGAGACGTATGTATCTGAATGGTTACACTCTGAAGTATTGACTAGGAGTTCATTGAACGTGGTGAAATTTTAGGAATTGACTTAAACGGTGAGCGTTACTGTGTACTCATTCAAGTTGAGCAGAAAGGACAAGAGCCGATAGAAATGGTGTTGGATCAAGATGTGATTCAACGATTTCGCAAATGGTTTTCAAATGAAGAGAAAGACCTTATTGTAAGGTGGGGAAATGGTCGGTTTGTTATGCTTATTTCAGCTGAATAATATTCGGAGAAAGCGATTATATATATGTTAGAAGCACTAAATGACTCTTTAGAAAAGTCACATCGGATAAGCCTTCGAGCAGGAATAAGCCGGAAACAGAAAGACCCTTCCAAACTCCAAATATCTTATCATGAGGCAAAACAAGCGGCTAAATGTAAAAAGCTTACCGAACAAGTTGTTGCTTATGATTCATTATTATTAGAAATTGCCTTATCTGAAGTTCAACTGCAACAAGAGAGGAAATCGTGACTCAAACACTTGCTAAATTAATGGATGAGCCTGATTTACTCTCGACACTTCAGGCATATTTTGATCATCAGCTATCAATCAAAGCAACAGCGTCTTCTCTTCATATACATATAAATACATTGCATTACCGATTAAAGCGTGTCCAAGAATTATCAGGTTGTTCTATTAAAGAAACGAAAGGTTTGGTCACTCTTTTTATCGTGCTATGGTATTATCATGATTCAATTAGATGAATAACTAATAAGATTGGCAGAAAACGCTTTTATTTTGTGTGTTTAAACATAGAATAAAAGGGTTCTTTTTTTTATACTTAATAGAACAAGTAGAGTAGGAGAGTGTACCATTATGCTAGATAATGAAGTTAAGGCAAAACTAATCTCGATTGTTGGTAGCACGAATGTTCTTGATTCAGAAGAAAACTTAGTAGTTTATTCATACGACGCGACACCGAATTTTCAAGCGATGCCAGATGCCGTTATAAAGCCTAGAACGACAAAAGAGGTCCAAGAAATCGTTAAGATATGTGGAGAGTATCGCGTTCCAATTGTCCCAAGAGGCTTAGGAACCAATGGTAGAGATTTGTGAGCAAACTGATGCAATCTCCATTCAAGTAGCCAAAACAATAGAAGAGGGGTTAGCGCTAACTACAGCTCGTAGGTCAGCTTTATCAGCTCTTGCTAGAAAGAAACCAACAACGATCCTAGAAGATGCTACGGTACCACGCTCAAAAATTGCTGAGATGGTCTTAGCAATTGACGACATAGCAAAGAAATACAAAGTTGAAATATGTACATTTGGTCATGCCGGTGATGGAAACCTACACCCTACATGTATGACAGATGCCAGAAATCAAGACGAGATGCATCGAGTAGAAGAAGCGTTCTCCGAAATATTTGCCAAAGGGATTGAGTTAGGTGGAACGATTACAGGAGAACATGGCGTTGGCGTAATGAAATCTCCTTACTTAGCTTGGAAGCTTGGAGAGGAAGGGGTACATGCTATGAAAACACTTAAATTGGCCTTTGATCCTCATAATATAACCTTATCAACAGCGAATGAGAACTTTGAATGAAATGCTGTGGCTTTATCAGAAGTCAGGTTTACAGAAAGTCGTTCAAAGGTCAAGGATTCTGAACGTTGTACCAGGAAATCTGGCTACGATGGAAAAAGTGATTCCTAACGTTTCGTCACCAAAGGAAATGAGAAATCGTCCTAGACATATTAAACCAAAAGAGAGTGTAAAGAAAAGAGTTGCCTTTTTCTCGGGATGTTTGATGGATACGATGTTCATGAAAACAAATGATTCCACTTTTTTTCTGCTTGAGAAAGTAGGTTGTGAAATTATCATCCCTGAGTCACAAAATTGTTGTGGTGCTCTTCATGCTCACTCTGGAGAAAAGGATAAAGCTCGTCATTTAGCTAAAATGAACATTCTCGCCTTTGAAAAGTTAGACGTGGATTATATTATTTCAAACGCAGGTGGATGCGGTGCTTTGTTAGTGGAGTATGATCACTTATTAAAAGACGAGCCTGATTGGTATAGACGTGCCAAAGCATTTTCTAATAAAGTAAAGGATATCTCTGCCGTGTTACTCGAAATTGGTTTACCCAAGATGAAATTGCCAGAACAGATTATCACGTATCAAGATTCGTGTCACCTTCGCAATGTAATGAACGTTTGCGAGCAACCACGTAAGCTATTGCGAATAATTGAAGGAGTTACGTATGAGGAAATGAAGGAATCTGATCGTTGTTGCGGGTCTGCAGGAGTGTATAATCTTATTCAACCAGAAATGTCGACACAAATTATTGATCACAAAATGGTGCATGTTAAAGCATCAAAAGCTGCGACGATCGTGACTGCCAACCCAGGTTGCCTCTTACAAATGAAGCTAGGGGTAGAACGTGAAGGACTATCACATACTGTTCGATCCGTTCATATCGTTGATCTGTTAGCTGAAGCTGTTCACTTCGCAGATGGAGAAACTAGTGAATAAAGAAAAGGCGAGGCCACTGAAATGGTAAAAAGCAACCTTTTTCAATGGCCTCCCCAATCGGCCCTTTTCTTATTGTGGTTTATTTAATTTTTTTCCGTACATTTTCTTTAAATCATCTTGCCCGCTTTTTTCCCAAAGAGGGACACCAGTGCGGTACGCAGCTCTAGCTACCATCAAAGCGGCAACTGGTGCTGTTAAGAAAACAAATAAGATAGAAAGCAAGACCTTTCCAACAAAGATTCCTTCGACAAGAAGAAAGAAAAGGAAAGTTGCAATCATAATCGAAATTACGCCGAGTGTTGCACTCTTCGTTGCAGCATGTGTGCGTCCATACACGTCTGGAAAACGAATTAACCCAATCGAACCAAGAAGACTAAGAAAAGCCCCCATCAGAATAAAAATACTTAAAATGATTTCAATCGCGGTCAAATACAACACCCCTTTCGATGAACTTTGATAAAGCAATCGTACCGATAAATGCTAGAATGCTGATGACAAGAATAACCTCTGAATAGGCGACTGTTTCTTGCACAATCATCAAAATGCCGATAAATCCAATGAGGTTAATTCCAAAAGAATCAAGAGCAACGATTCGATCAGGCATCGATGGTCCAATCACTGTGCGAATAAAGCAGACGAATAATGAGATCGACATCACTGCAAGAACTGCCATTAAGAGCGTATGAAACATTATTTCGTCACCTCCAAAATCGCACGTTCAAATGTGTTATGGATTTGACGAATCATCTCTTCTTTATCAGGAACATGAATCGAATGAATATAGATGTATTTATTGTCATCTGAGAAATCCATCGACAGTGTCCCTGGTGTTAAAGAAATAAGAGATGCCAGCAATGTTAATTCCCATTCAGTTTCAAGCTTTGTTGGTACTTCTATAATCCCTGGCTGTATATCTAACTTAGGACTTAGTACAATTTTTATGACATCGACATTAGCAAGTATAAGCTCTTTACAGAAAAGCAAAGTTAATTTGATCACTGCCCATACACGACGAAAGTAGAAATCAAATTTCAAAAAGCGTCGTAATACAAAGAGAATGAAAATCCCTATTACGTAACCAACTAGCAAGTCAACACCAGTATAGCTGTTTTGTAGGAAGGCCCAAATGAGCGCAATGACAATGTTTAATAAGATTTGAAAGGCCATAGCAACTACTCCTTAAGAACAGATTCGATATAAATCGATGGGTCTAGGATTTGTTCTGCCACTTGTAATGAATATTGGAAGACAGGTTCTGCTGCAAAACCTAAGATAATTGTCAACGCAACAAGTGGAACGATCGGTAAAAGAAGCTTTCCAGCTTTAAAGTTTGCTTGCTTCTCTGTATGTTTTTGTTCCCCCCAGAATGCATAGATGAAAATCTTCATCATTGAAAATAAGGTTAATAGTCCGACTGCAAGAGCAA
The DNA here is from genome assembly GCF_037027555.1 of Halalkalibacter kiskunsagensis. Lineage (NCBI taxonomy): Bacteria > Bacillati > Bacillota > Bacilli > Caryophanales > Bacillaceae > Halalkalibacter > Halalkalibacter kiskunsagensis. The sequence continues at coordinate 38,305 of NZ_JAXBLX010000037.1, forward strand.
CAGCTGCTATTACATAATTTCCTTCTTCAAAACCAGCTAAAATAATTGGAAACTTACTAAAGAAACCACTTAATGGCGGGATCCCAGCTAGCGAGATGGCTGATATGAAGAACATCCATGCTAGATATGGATGAGTTTTAAGCAAGCCACCCATCTTCTTAAGATCTGTTGTTCCAGTTATCCGCTGAGTAGCACCAGCAAAGAGGAACAAAGCAGATTTTACAATAATATGGTGAGCGATGTAATAAATAGCTCCTGCAACAGCAAGTTGTGAGTAAATACCAAGACCCATCACCATGTATCCTACCTGACTAATAATGTGATAGGACAGGATACGTTTAAAGTCAAATTGAGACACGGCTCCAAGCACTCCAAAAATCATCGTAAACCCAGCAATTGTTACAATGAGGTAATGAGTAAAACCAGGATCATGTGTGAAAATGAGTGTGAAAGAACGGATAATCGCATAGATTCCAACTTTCGTTAATAACCCACCGAACAAAGCAGCAATCGCTGCAGGTGGACCATAATATGAACGAGGGAGCCAGAAATACAGTGGAAATAATCCACCCTTCATTGCAAAGACAACAAAGAAAAGGACGGCGATAACGTTCAATACACCTACTTGTTCAAGTTCAGCAACGCGTTCAGCAATTTGAGCCATATTAAGCGTACCAGTTACAGCATAAATGTAAGCAACACCAACGATAAATAAAATTGACGCAAACACGTTAATTACTACATATTTTAAAGACTCACGTAACTGGTATTTTGTTCCTCCCATTACAATGAGAATATAGGAAGAGATCAACATAACTTCAAAAAATACAAACAGATTGAATAAGTCACCTGTTAAAAACGCACCGTTTACACCTGCAAGTAGGAAAAAGTAGAACGGGTAGAAAAAGAATTTTTCACGTTCTGATGAAATCGTTTGAAAGGCAAAAAACAAACAAACGACCCCAACGATACTACATAAAATCACCATCATTGTTGCAAACATATCTGCAACGAGCACAATTCCAAATGGAGCAGGCCAATTCCCTAACTCAAGAACTGTGATGCCATTCTGATAGACAAAAACTGCAATATAGATAGATAGGATTAGCATACCAATTGCTGTAATTCCACTAACAACACGTTGAATGGTATGATGCTTTGCAAATAAGATTAAGATTGTTCCAATAATAAACGGGATTAGAACCGGTAAGATTATTAAGTTATTCATCAGCAGATCCCCTCAATTGGTCTAAATCATCTGTCTTATGTTCTTTGTATGTTCGGTAAGCTAGAACAAGTAAGAAAGATGTGACCCCAAAACTAATTACAATTGCTGTTAGGATAAGGGCCTGTGGTAGCGGATCACTATAGGCATCTGATCCTAAGCTTAACAGCGGTGGCGTTCCTCTCTGTAAGCCAGCCATTGTTAAAAGCAACATATGAGCTCCATGTGATAATAGGATTAGTCCTAAAATAACACGTAATAAGCTCTTTGTTAAAATCATATATGTCCCGACCATGAAGAGGATACCAACAGTTATGGACATGAGTATTTCCATTAAGCATCATCCTCCGCAATCGTTAAAATAATCGTTAAAGCAATGCCAACAACGACTAAGTAAACACCTAGGTCAAATGGCAATGCCGTTGTAAGTTCCGTTTCTCCTAAAATAGGTAGTTGATAATATTCAAAGAATTGAGTAAGAAATGGATATCCAAATAGCATACTCGAAACGCCTGTTGCAATCGCAATTAAAAGGCCAATCGCAATCATTGACGTGAAGTTAAACGGCAATGCCGATTTTATACTCTTCATATCAAACCCAAGATACATTAGAAGAAGTGCACTAGCTGTCATTAATCCTCCGATGAAACCTCCGCCGGGATTATTATGTCCGGCGAAGAATAGGTACACTGAGAAGGCGAGGATGATGAAGGTGACAACTCTAGTGATTGTATGAAGCATTAATTCATTTGATTTGATTTGTTTCTTCACACATCTTCCCTCCCTGTCATTCGTAACTTAATTAGAGCTACTACACCAAGTGCAGCAATACCTAGTACAAGTACTTCAAGAAGAGTATCAAGGCCACGGAAGTCAACAAGGATAACGTTAACCATATTGTAACCGCCTGCTAGCTCTTTTGAATTTTGAATAAAATACTCTGCAATTGATTCGTAGTTTGCTTCATTCCCAAGGGCAGCTGCACTAAAAGCAATGGCTGTTACAAGTCCCCCAACAGCAATCGAAATAATCAAGTTGACAATGTTGAAACGTGGTTTAAACGATTCTTTTCGTAACTCAGGTAAGTGATAGAACGCTAGCATAAAGAGAACAACAGTTACTGTTTCAACTAACAGCTGAGTTAACGCTAAGTCTGGTGCTCGGAAAACAACAAAGAACAAGGCTAGAAGAAATCCGATGACACCGACAACAATAATCGCTGTAATACGATGGTTGATAAATGGCATGACTACCGTTGCCCCAATAAACACAAGTGTTAAAATCCACATAAAAGGATCAATTCCTGTCACATTGACAGTATCAATTGCAAATGCATCGTAACGGAACATCGTATAGCCAAACAGTAAAATCATAAATACGCACATGTAGACAAAATAATCACGTAACAGTCCTGTCATTTGAATACGTGTGACAAACTGAGAACCGCTAATTAATCCAGACAAAGAATGGTCATAGAACCAATTGAGAGGGTCGCGCTCTTTTTGGTAAACCGCCATTTTTGCCCAATTTTTCATCATTAAAAAGATGAAGGTACCAAGCGCAATCACTCCTATTGTCATAAATAACTCTGTGTTAAATCCATGCCAATGATAAATGTTTACATAGAACCTATCATCAGGACCTAACAGATTTGGAAGAATAGAAGCCATAGCTGGTTCAATGAGTGTGTATGCAAGTAAATTTGGGAAGAAACCAAATATTACGACTAAGGAACCTAATATAATTGGACTAATTAACATTCCAATCGGGGCTTCATGCACGTGTTTGACATCATAGTTTTCTGGTTTGAACTTTCCAGTAAAGGTTCTAAAGAACATGACCATACAGTAAACAAATGTGAAAACACTAGCAATCCAAGCGAGGATCGGGAAAAGTATCCCTAAAGTCTGCATGTTGAAAATGTCAAGTTCTGTTGAGTTTAGAACACCTGTAAAAAACATTTCTTTACTAAGGAACCCATTAAATGGTGGCAAACCTGCCATGGAAGCTAAACCAATCAATGAAATGGTAAATGTAACAGGCATAATCGTCATTAATCCACCTAGTTTACGAATGTCACGAGTTCCAGTTTCGTGATCAATGATACCAGCTGTCATAAAGAGACTACCTTTAAATGTAGCATGATTGATCAGGTGAAAAACTGCAGCAAGAATAGCAGTTGTGTAAATGGTTTCTGTACCAGATCCGTAATAAAGAGAAGCAGACCCAAGACCAAGCAAACACATAATCAAACCGAGTTGACTGATAGTTGAAAAAGCAAGGATTGACTTAAGGTCTTTTTGGCGAACAGCAGAGATAGAGCCCCAGCATAGGGTTGTAACCCCAACTGCCGATAAAATCCAGAACCACTCAGCACCACCACCGAAAACGGGTGTTAGGCGAGCTACTAAATAAATTCCTGCTTTAACCATTGTTGCAGAGTGTAAGTATGCACTTACTGGTGTAGGAGCTTCCATCGCATCTGGTAACCAAATGTGAAATGGAAATTGTGCTGATTTTGTAAAAGCTCCAAGTAAAACGAGAAGCATAGCAGGTAAAAAGAGTGTACTCGTTGTAACTAAATCGACATTGGCAATGATTTCACGAATGCTAAATGTTCCCGTCATAACATAAAGAAGGCAAAAACCACCAAGCATCGATAAGCCACCAAACACAGTAATAAGCATTGATTTCTGTGCACCGTATGTAGATTTTTCACGATGGAACCAATAACTAATTAGTAAAGAAGAAGCTAAACTTGTTAATTCCCAAAACACGTAGAGGACAATTAAGTTATCGGATAAGACAACTCCTAGCATAGCCCCCATGAACATAAGTAAGTATACGTAAAAGTTATTAAGCTTTTCTGTTTTATTCGATAAATAGTAGATCGAATAAAGGATAACTAGTGTACCAATCCCCGTAATTAATAAAAGAAACAGTAAACTTAAACCGTCAAGATACACAGTAAAATTAATCCCTAGAGAAGGAACCCAAGGGACAGTATATTCTATAACGTCACCAGCAGAAGTTATAGGAATAAATCGAATAAAATAAATAAACAAGACAAGCGGGAGTACAAGGACGAACCACCCCGTATGTATTGGTCTTGCGTACTTATAGAGAAAAGGAATCAAAATGGCTAACAAAAATGGGGAGATTGTAGCCCAATGTAAAACCGTCAAAATGATATACCTCCTTCTTAATTGTAATCCAAGTTAAATTGTGCATTTTTATTCATTCCACCCTAATTATTATGCCTATCTCCTTACACAACTCGCATGCTAAATAGAAGTATAACCTAATTTTTTAACACGTGCATCCGAGACGCCTTTAGCATTAGCGGATTTTCTAAATATTATTAAATATGTAGAAATAAGATTAAAAACAGTAAAAAAAAATTTTTTAACGCGTTTGTTTTGTAGTGGTTTATGGAAGTATCGACAAAATTTGGCAATTGTATGTATATTTTTTTTTGTTATGTACCACTCTATAAAAAAGAAGGTTTCCCTAACAGGAGTGACAGCTATGACGAAAAAGAAAAAAGGACTAGTGTCAATTGGTATCTTTCTATTCCTCTTTGCTGGAGGTTGGTACGCCAATGAATTTAATAACCGAACAATCCATGAAAAAGGATTAGATTGGCCTAATTCAGTAAACGTCCAACAGTTAAATGAAGACGTTCCTACTACATTCCCTTTTCAACCACGAGAGTACATTCGAATTGGGAATCGCATGCCATTTGAGTGAGTGAACTTGCCAATTAAAAAAAGCAGCTATCGCACTTTTGTCGATAGCTGCTTATAAAGAGTGTTCTAAAGGGGAAATGACCTTTTGGAACACTCTTTTTCATTTAAGAGGATAATTTTATTTTGTCAGAGAGGGAACGTCTTGCTATTTCTACGCGAATTAATTCAATAAAATCATGATTTAAGTTTAATTCTACAGCCTTATAGTAAGTCTCAATAAGAAGCTCGTCCGAAAGGTTTTGCATATTGTTCCTGTCGAATGTAGACAGGTTCACCTCCTCTGGTATTGTTAATCTAAATTTTTTATAGGAATAGTCATTCATTATGTGAATATGATAGTAAGTTGTTCTTTGTGATTTCATCCTACCATGTCTTCCAAAATAGAACAACTGTTCTACTTATCCACACTTGATGGTGGATAAGTTGTTAGTTCCCTGTTTATTACCATTTAAAACCCTTTGTTTTAATGATGTATAACGTGTATAAAGTTATCCACAAGTGTTGATTGTTGCTTACCTTTGTCGAAAAGTTTTTAAAAATGATGAAAAAATTTACATTTTTTCTAATAATGTGTTGTACAAAAGTCAATTTTTGCATGGTTTAACTAACACTTAAGATAGGGAAGTGGCGTTATTTTTCAACTTGAGAGTAGTTTTTAAAGATCCCATACATAATTTATTGAAAAAGAAAGTGACTAAAGGTATAGTTAAAGTTTGGTAATGCCCGTTAAAAGAATGGTGGGTTGTTTCAAATGACCATCACACCTACTCGTTTTATACTGGAACAGGTATCCCTTGGAAAAGTAGGGTGGTAAAACAGATTGAGAATGCCGGATGAGAGGAAGAAATGTCTCTCATAATATAGAAAGAGGATGAAAAGAAAGTAAAACGATAGCTAAAGTTACGTAGCAATATTCAATTGATTGCTCAAGCAATGAAATTGGGAGGGTGAATAATGGAAGAAAGAAGTGTAATTTGTGCAGGCTGTGGTGTAAAGATTCAATCTGAAGCCAAAGATAAACTGGGTTATGCTCCGATGACAGCATTGGAAAGAGAGGTAATTATCTGCCAGCGGTGTTTCAGGTTAACACATTATAATGAGGTTCAAGATGTATCATTAACTGATGATGATTTCTTGAAAATCTTAAATGGCTTAGGCCAGAAAAAGGCGTTAATAGTAAAAGTTGTTGATATTTTTGATTTTACTGGTAGTTGGTTGCCGGGATTACATCGTTTTGTTGGAGGAAATGATGTATTGTTAGTTGGAAATAAAGTCGATTTATTGCCGAAATCCTTAAGTCACAATCGATTGATTAATTGGATGAAAAAATCGTCTAAAGAACTTGGACTAAAACCTATTGACGTAATGCTAATGAGTGCAGAAAAAGGAATTGGGATTGAAGAAGTAGCATCTGAAATTGATCGTCTTAGGAAAGGTCAAGATGTGTATGTTGTTGGTTGTACAAACGTTGGAAAATCAACATTTATTAATAAAATAATTGAAACATTCAGTGGGGATACAGAACAGTTAATTACAACATCACATTTTCCAGGTACAACATTAGATATGATTGATATTCCGCTTGATGATGGACGAGCCCTTTATGATACTCCAGGAATCATTAATCATCATCAAATGGCTCATTATATAGATAAGCAAGAATTAAAAGTGATTACGCCGAAAAAAGAGATTAAACCAATGGTTTATCAATTGAATGCAGGTCAAACGTTATTTTTTGGTGGACTTGGTCGTTTTGATTTTGTAAAAGGAGAGAGGACTTCTTTTACTTGTTATTGTTCAAATGAATTACACATTCATAGGACGAAACAAGAGAAAGCAGATGATCTATATCAAAATCACCTTGGAGAGTTATTAACACCACCCGGACCTAAAAGCAAAGAATCACTTCCTCCACTGATGAAGCATACATTTCATATTAAAGATAAAAAGGTGGACATTGTTTTCTCAGGACTTGGCTGGGTAACAGTAAACGGTACAAATATCGACGTTGAAGGCTATGCCCCAAAAGGAGTTAACGTAACAATCCGAGAATCAATTATATAAGAGAGGTTTTTCAAAAAGGTCGATTTTTACCTTTTTGAAAAACCTCGAAGCAATGAGCGGAACCGCTACAAGGTTTTAAGTATTCAAGGAGTGGGTTTCTCCTTGAATACGAGTAGCGAGAGAAGCCATTGCCGCTTCGAAGAAAAAGGTCGATTTTTACCTTTTTGAAAAACCTCGAAGCAATGAGCGGAACCGCTACAAGGTTTTAAGTATTCAAGG
>NZ_JAXBLX010000038.1:0-43641 GCF_037027555.1 Halalkalibacter kiskunsagensis
CTAGGGTACCAAAGTCCGGTAAGTTATCGAAACTTAGCCCTTAAAAAGATTGTTTGATTTAGTGTTGACATACCAAAAGCGTTATCAGCACATTTAATTAATGTCTCAGGTTCCTTTCTAGTGATGTAGTTTACATGGGCTTGAAGGTTTTCTCATTCAGTAAATGACTCTACTGTGAATATCATCACTTTTTAATAACTCATAATCAGCTATTCTATATACATAAGTACAACTTAAAAGATATAGGGAGAGTGAAACAAATGAACTTAAACTACGAAACGATTCTTGTTGCAGTAGATGGATCTATGGAAGCAAAACGTGCCTTACAAAAGGCAATTGACCTTGCAAAAAAAGATGAGGCAAAGCTAGTGATTTCCTATATCATTGACAATCGAACAACTGGAACCGTTGAACATTACGACCGAACTTTTGCCCAGCGAGCAAATGATTACGGCACCGACCTCCTTGAACAATATAAATCAGAAGCAATGGAAGCAGGGGTAACACACGTCGCAACAGAACTTGAGTATGGTTCACCAAAAGTAAAAATACCAAAGGATGTTGCATCAAAATACAAAATTGACTTAATTGTTGCCGGTGCAACAGGAATAAATGCTGTTGAACGAATTCTTATCGGAAGCGTCTCTGAACATATTGCTAGACGTGCTAAATGTGATGTAATGATTGTTCGTAACGATAAATAATACGCTAAGAGGATGCACCATACAGCCATATACAATAGCCTGGTGCACCCTCTCAATCATGTTTATACTCGTATTTTTTTCCGTTTTTTTGGCTTACTTTAATTTCTATTTCTGCCGAATTCAGGTCAAGGTTATAATCTTCAAGCAATATTTTTGTCAACAGCTGTAGATCCTCGGCGGAGTGAATTTCATAAGAGGAGAAAAGTTTATCTAAGAACTCGTCTGCCTTTTTATTTTTCAATTTTATATTTTCATTTTCCCCCTCAATTTCCACCTCTGATTTAACCCTATTCTTCTTTCTCTCTTGCTTGATTTCAATTTTCACTTTGTCTGCTTCAATTTCAATTTCAAGCTTTTCCATTTGTTGAAAGAAATCGCCATTCTTTTCTGGCTCTGACTCAACTTCTACAGTTTCCTTTACGGGTTCAGGAGTGACCACCTCATTGTTCTGCTGCTCCTTGTGTACACTTTCATTTGACATATTACTTGTTGACACTAAAAAGGGCGTTTCTTCAACCCTTTCAACTTGTTCAGGCTCTGGTTCATTCATGACCAATTTCTCACTACTTTCATAGCTTACAGTAGTAAACGATTCTTCATTTTCTAGATATGCATCACTAGAATTAAAAGTATCCGCAAATACCATATATCCTACTGAGAGAATAAGAGTGAAAATTGCTCCAATAAACATGTATCCAAATTTTTTCATAGTTCCTCCATCTTATAAAAATCTACTTTCATTATATAGTAGATTCTCTAACAATTAAATATGCTAGAGGTCATATGATAGATGATCTAAACGAAAACCCCACCACATACAAGAAGTAATTACTTGTGGTGATGGGGAGCGTACTAAAATTATCTATCGGATTAAGCTCTTCTCTTGTTGCTGATCTGGTGGGAAATAACTGCGACAATTAATCTATTGATAGTTATTCCACAACATCAATTTCTACTTCTTGATGATGGACATAAGCAAGGTATTCAATTCAAGATTCAATTTCCCGACCTAATCTATATTGAATCTCTACAAAGAAGATGAGACTCCTAAATAGAGATGTAGGTATTTTTTACTTTCTTATAAATGATGCGACGTTTATACTACAGTGCATCATCTTCTGCATCATCAGTTTCTACATCTAACTCTGAATCAAATTCTTCTGTTTCATCTTCTTCAGTTCCAAAATCCGTATCGAATTCTTCTGAATCTGTTCCATCTTCTTCTGGGAACTCTTCTACACTTTCATTTCCGCCATCCATCTCAACTTCAGTTTCAAAGTCTGCATCTTCATTTAAAGTTGGGTCATCTAAGTCACTATCTCCACATGCTGCAAGAACTCCTACAGTAAGAATCGCTGTTGCTGCTGTTAATAACATTTTCTTTTTCATTGTAAATTCCTCCTAAAAACATTTTTTGTTTTTCTGTTACATTGACATGGTATTCCCCTTACCCAAAAAAATATAGTCAATCCACGACTTTACCATTTCAATAGGAGGATTTTACAACTTTTGCGATATCAATTGATAACTTTCTTGAGAGTTTTATATTTTTTAACGGTTTTTCTCTTAATTCCCTTGGTAAAAAACACTCGACTAGTCAGACAATGTTAAGGGATTAAAATTCGTACGGAAAAATCATTACCTCATATTTAAATCTAGGGGGAAACCCCTCTTTATTAGACGCTTTATTTCATTGCCGCTGCCACATCATAAAGACTAAGGTCAATTTCTGTTTTTTCTCCTAGCGCGAGTTTAGCTAATTCAGCACCAAGATATGGACCGACTGTTAATCCTGAAGATCCTAGACCATTAGCAACTAGAATACCTTGATAGTTCGGGATAGGCCCAATAATTGGAAGGAACCCTGGGGCAACTGGTCTAAACCCTACTTTTGTTTCAACGACCGTGCTTGACTCTAATCCTGGTGCAATCATTAGTGCTTTTGTTAAGATTTCATGAAGACCACCTGCCGTGACTCGGTTATCAAAACCGACCTCATCTTCATGTGTTGCCCCCACAACAACATTTCCCCCCTCGAATGCGAGTAAATATTGATTTGTAGGGGGCATGACAACTGGCCATAAATCTGTCTTTGTTTCTGGCAGTTCAAGATGGACGATTTGTGCTTTTTGTGGCTTTATTTGAAATTCAATACCTAAAGGCTGCAATATTTCTTTTGCCCAAGCACCTGCTGTCACAATGACCTGATCAGCTAAGTTTACTTCCTCTCCTATACTAACTCCTGATACTTTGTTTTTGGAAAACCGTAACTCTGCGTCTCCTTGAATGAATCTCGTTCCATATCTTTTTGCTGCACGAATCAATGCTTCACATAATGCTTTTCCATTTACCCGGGCAGCCCCACTAACATGAACAGCACCATACTCATCTGACAATGGTGGAAAAAGCTCTTTCGTTTCCGCTTGAGTCAGCCTTGTAAGCTGTCCAATTTCTGGAGCGTCCACACAGCGCTTTCTGACGCGTTCCTCCATCTTATCTAGTTTTTGTTCGTCTGAATGAAGGGCAATTGCTCCAATTTGTACATAACCAGTGTTTGTCTCACCGTCAGCTTCTAATTCTTTTATTAGAGACGGATAATACTTCGCTCCTCCTTTTGCTAACTGATACCAAGCTTGATTCCGACGCTGTGATAACCAGGGACAGACAATTCCCGCAGCAGCAATTGATGCTTTTCCTTCATCACAGCGATCGACTAATGTTACCTTCGCTCCTGCTTTTGAAAGTCGATAAGCAGTAGTTGCTCCGAGAATTCCTCCTCCAACTACAATGTAAGTATCCATGTCAAACACCTTTTTCAAAGTAAATTTTCTTTCATGTTATTTTACATGATCAATTGCATGAGCTCAATTAATGACCGATGCATTATTGAAACGGTAATGGATGTTCCTCTATCAACATTAAAACCTCTTCATAAATTTTTCTGAAATAATAAATTTATTATTCTGAATATAAGAAAATTCATTGTTTTAAAACGAAAATTATGTAAAATGTGAATATACATTTGTTTATATGAGGAGTACAAATCATTAAAAGGGGATTTATATATGAAATTATTATTCAAATTACTAATTGGAATTATTCTGGGAATTATCTTAGGGTTAATTGGACCTGAATTTGTGATTCGAATTCTTATTACAATTAAAGTACTTTTTGGGAGTTTTATTGGCTTTATTATTCCCTTCATCATTTTATTTTTTATTGCTAGTGGCGTAGCAGGACTCGGAAAAAGCTCTGGGCGTCTTGTCGGGATGACTGTTGGAACAGCTTATATATCTACAATCGTTGCTGGAATTTTATCTTTAGTTATTGCCTTTACCGTTATTCCTTTCTTATCAACAGAAACAAGTGAAGTCGTAGAGGGTGCAACATTAGAGCCATTCCTTACAATAGAAATCGCCCCGCTAATGGGTGTTGTTACTGCATTAGTAACAGCGTTTGTTTTTGGAATTGGTATTGCAAAAACAGAAGGTGAATGGTTGAAAAAAGTATTTGATGAAGGAAAATCCATTATTGAATTAGTTATTGCAAAGATTATTATTCCATTTTTACCATTTTATATAGCTGGAATCTTCGCCGAACTAGCTTATAGTGGGGAAGTATTTGGAACACTGAAAGTATTCGGAGTTGTGTTGCTTCTTGCGATTGCGACTCATTGGCTTTGGTTGTTCATCCAATATATGGTTGCTGGTATTGTTGCAAAGAAAAACCCATTTGCATTATTAAAGAATATGTTACCTGCATATTTTACAGCGATTGGGACAATGAGTAGTGCTGCGACCATTCCTGTCACGTTAAAATCAGTCAAACGTAATAACGTAAAAGAAGACCTCGCTAATTTTGGCGTCCCTCTTTGCGCAACCATTCATTTATCTGGGAGCGTTATTACGATTGTCATGTGTGCAATTGCTGTGATGATTTTGTCTCCAGAACTTAGTCAGCCGTCTTTTATCACAATGCTACCTGTTATTTTTATGCTCGGATTAATTATGGTTGCAGCCCCTGGTGTCCCAGGAGGAGCAATTATGGCAGCATTAGGAGTACTAACGTCAATGCTTGGATTTACGGAAGCCGCAATCGGACTGATGATTGCTCTTTATATGGCACAAGATAGCTTTGGCACGGCAACAAATGTTACCGGTGATGGTGCCATAAATGTCCTAATCGACCGTTGGGCAAAATAAGAAGCTGGACCAACTTCTAATCAAAGCTACTTGAATTCATCATTACTTAGTAAGCAGGCGCCCAATTTCATAAAAAACAAGACAAACGCCCATCCATACTCCTTCTTGTGACATAGGCTATGTTGTACTCACTTTTAAGGAGGAATTTATCATGGGTCACGTTTCAGGTAACAGTTTCACATTAATCGTTGTTCTTTTCATCCTACTAATTATTGTGGGCTCTGCGTACGTATGTTAATACAAAAGGGCAAGAGGTGAGAGCTATCGTCCTCACCTCTTGCCCACTATTTATTCCTGCTTAAACTTCTTTCATACTTGCAAATACGCCGATAAAACAACAAACATCGATAAACACTCAAATCTAAACTACGAGCGACTAAACATTATGATCGATTCTTTTTTTCTCTGTTAATCCGTCGCTGAAAAAATAGAAATATCGGAAGTGGAATAATGATCCATCCTAAGCTTTTTATAAAGCTATTTAAGGCATACTGTTTACTCTGCTCTCTTTGTTGCACAATCATTGCGTCATATAAGGCGCGAAGCTCTTCCTCACTGATTTCCTCTTTTTCTACTGCCCCTTCTCCTTTGTACCCTCTCATATTCTTATAATCTTCAAATGATTCAACATACGTATTAGGAGATACATAGTCAGCAATTGACATGAAGGCAAATACACCCCCTCCAATAACCATAACAAGTGTAATAAATGCAACTGCATATTGGTATACTTGCTTCACCATATCTTCTCTCTCCTCTTCGCTCAACGTATTAGTAGACCTCTTAGCACCAATAAATAGCACCACAATAAAAAACAAAAAAAAGAACATTGCCAAAGAAAAGAAAACCATCGCCTCACCTCACTTTCGATACTATTTATTATTCCTCTTCCTAGTATTAAAGAACACAAATGTGCCAATATCCTTTTTATAAGAACGAAGGGATTGATCGATTCGTTACACTATAGATAAAAGTTGTTTGCTTTTAAATATATGTCATGACTCAACTACTGGTGGAAAAAGGTAACTTCAACATCTTTTCCTTATGAGTCTAATTGATTTTGTTTTTTAAATTTCTTTTTAAAAAAAGTAAAAAACGTTATAAATAGAATTGGCAGCACACCTATCATCGTTATTAGTAAAGGCCATACAGTCGATACAACTTCGATAAACTCCTGTTCATGTTTATATAGAGAGACTGATAAGAGAAAAGCTACTAGTGAGATTGGAAATATTAGGATTCGGTCATCTTTCAGATTAAGTAGTTGCGAAACCATAAAATTAATTACGAACAACACAACGGTTGCCTTCATATAAGAACCAATAATCCAACTCATTACAATGACAGCCTCTACCCTAGTTAATATATCTTGAATATCAATTAACGTGGATACATAGAACAAAGAGTATTTAATATCAGCACCTGCTGGTCCTAAAACCATAATGGATACAACAACGGCAATTAATAAAAGAAAACAATTCAGTACTATAGCAATATACATCCCTTTTTCTAGAGTTCCTCCTTTTTTATTACGAGCAAAAGGAAGAAGTACAGCAAAAAGAATCACTTCAGCATACGGAAAACCCCAAGCTAAGTAGGTCCCATGAAAAACTGGTTTCAGTCCGTCAGGAAATAAAGGCAAAAGATGTTCAGGTTGAAGCAGAGGAATAATCAACACAAGAAAAACAAAAAATGTTCCTAGTACAAACACGATAAGCATCGTGAACATTCTTCCCATAACTTCAATCCCTGTATATACTGTAAGTGTGGCAAGAAGTATCATAAACAAATGAAAAATATACAATGGGGTAGTTCTCATCATCGTGTTATGTAAAAAAAGACCGACATCAAATACAATGTTAGACAGCATCAAAAAAAGCATGATAACAAAAGGGATTACAAAAAGGACCATAACCCATTTTCCAAACGTTTTTCGAGTGTAGTCAACAAACGTTAGCCCTTCATATTGACGATTTAAATAAAGAATACAAGCTAAAAGAAAAATGCCAAGGCCATTTGCGATCAATAGTGAGACCCATGCTGCATTTCCTGCACTATTAATCAATGGTGCTGGAATATTCACAATCGCTGATCCAAGTAAAAAACTTAAAAAAATGTAAGCCATTTGTCCGTCGCTGACTGTCTCTTGATCCTTCATCAACATCCTCCTCTACTTCCCCATAAAATAGTCAACGATACGTTGTGCAGGTCCTAAAAATACTGCATTGATCAGATCTTTCAAATTTGGCCAGTCAACTTGCAAAATAAAATCTACACTTAAATAAAAAGATATTCCGATAATAATTGAATAAATATAAATTACCTGCTTTTCGTTTTTTTTTAATCTTGAAAAGTCGAAAAGGAGTAGGACCGTGTACAAGACCAAAAGAACAATGACTTTACCAATCATCTTTATCCCCCTTAAATACTATTCAACCTTTTTTAAAAAAGGCTTGGGATTTGTTATTCCAGAACCCTCGACCTCTACAGAAATGTCAAAGACAAATTGGCCTTTTGCAAAAAGTTCATCCCAATTCCCTTTTACTGTTTCCCAAGTCTTTGGGTTATCTCGGTATACTTTATTACCTAGGTTAATGACATCAACTTTGTTTCCCTGCAATTTTTTTATCGTATTCATTAAATTTCCTTCTATTATTTGCTCTATATATGTTGCAAATTCCTCTATTTCCTGAACTGTTTCAAACTCGTTACACACTAGTTCACGCAAGGTGGCTTGTATTTGAAGGGAAACATTCACAGCAACTGAATCGCCGTTTACTTTAGGTGATATATCAGAATGTGCTAAGAAAACCTCGATATTATCAAATTGGTTATTGGGGCCGTTTTCACATGGTATTTTTATATTTCCCCGCTGAAATTGTTCACGTAACATCAATAGGCTCTGTGTCTCTATTCCAGATAGTTGATCAATCATTTTATCATCTTTAATAATAGCAACTCCTATCACAGGAGCGGTTTCAGTCATTCTTTTGCTTTTAGTCATGTAAGGTATAACCGCCGTACCTAGCTCACTTTTCATTTGCAAGGCTAAATCAAGTAAGGTTGTTTCTATAGAATGACTTGTGACTTCTTTAGAGAACTTTTGAATTTCACGAAATTGTCTTCCAGAGGAACCCTCAAAAAGGGGGCTTACCCCTAAATAGTCCCCTCCCTTTCCTTGTCCTATTGCAATTTGAGTTGTTGCACGAGGTTCTTGTTCTCGGTAAAAAAAATCAAGTACTTCACTGAGATTTTTCGTTCTTGCCGTATCTTCCCCAATGACAATCGTCTGCATGTGGCTCCAATTTGCTCTTCGACCGATATGATTAACTAAATTGCGGGCACCTTCAGAAATGGTTTCACTATATATATTAAAATTAAATGGATCTTCACCGCCCTCCTCTTTAGGACTAGGGTGATAAAATTGAACGGATAATTCCATCTGATCTTCATGTTGATCAATGGCAGTGCCTAACACAAAACCGCTTTCAGTTAGTTCACGTTGGTCCCAGCAACCCGATAAAGTTAATAGTAGCCCTGTTAAAATATAAACAACAAATCTTTTCAATTGTTCCACTTCCTTCTTAAATGTAAACGTATTTAATTTTTAGGAAGGCGGTGCATATGGTGATTACGTGGTGACTTGATAAGCTCTTTTAATGGACGACGAATGAACGCATCACCCAATCGCCGTGGTCTCAATGGAGCGAAAGGTGCTAAGTACGGTACGCCTAAAGACCGTAAAGAAGCAAGGTGCAAGAGAATTAACAACAATCCGACCATGACACCAAATCCCCCTAATGTTGCTGCTAGAATCATTAGGGGATACTGTAAGATTCGATAAGAAATAGCAAGGTTATATTGAGGAATAGCAAATGATGAAATACCCGTTAACGCTACGACGACAACCATAATAGGTGAAGCAATTCCAGCTTGAATAGCAGCTTCGCCAATGATAAGTGCGCCAACAATACTAACCGCTTGTCCAACTGGTCTTGGCATACGAACCCCAGCTTCACGCATTAGTTCAAAAAAGAAAACCATTATAAGTGCTTCAAGTAAAGCTGGAAAAGGAATCCCTTCTCTTGTGTTAAGGACCGCTAATAACAATACAGTAGGAATCATTTCAGGGTGGAACGTTGATAGTGCAATATAAACACTTGGTAACGTAAGAGAAATGATAACGGCAATAAACCTCATCAGTCGAATCATTGTCGAAATGATTGTTCTTTGGTAATAATCTTCAACGGACTGAAATAACTCCAAATACAAAGCGGGACATATTAAGATCGAGCCTGTTCCATGTACCATTACAATGATTTTCCCGTCTAATAGAGCAGGCACCGCAACATCAGGCCGTTCTGTATGCCGATATTGTGGGAATGGCGAATACGTTGAATCCTCAAGAAGTTCCTCTACATAAGAAGTTTCTAATATATCCATATCTTTCAGTTTCGAAATTCTTTTTTCAAATTCTTTCAACACCTCTGGATCCACTGATCCTTCAAGATAACCATAAGCGATTTCTGTTTTCGTTTCTTTTCCAGCATGAAATGTAATCACTTTAAATTTACGTGATTGCAACCTTGAGCGAATGAGACCAATATTTTTTTTAAGATTTTCAACGGTTCCTTCATGAGGACCTTGGACTACTCCTTCACTAGTCGGTTCTGCTACGGTTCTGCTTTCTAAAGAAATAGCACTAAAGCTAAGTGCCTTATTCCATGTGTCAAAAAAAATGACTACATATCCTTGTAAAACCTTCTCTGAAACTTGTTCAAAATCCTCAAGAGTTTCTAATGTTTGAGCAGATACCCCTTTTTGAAAAATAAAATCTTTTAGTTGTTCAACAGTTATCTCTGTCGCTGGGCCAACTTCATGCGTGACTATATCTTGTAACAATGATTTTAAATAATTTAGCTTTTCATCTTGAACAAGTGTATTACAGTAAACTGTCAAAGCCTCATTTGATAAGTCAGGTCCAAATCGATACTCTTTGGTATCAATATCATCACAATTTAAAAAGAGTTCTTCCATTTGCTTTTTATTTTCTGAAATATCTCTAAAAATCGTTTCTGCAGGGGTAGGAAGAGTTTCTTTAAATATTCCCTCCGGCGTTCTTTTTTTTATTTTTTTCAAGCTAGTCTTTTTAGATTTCAACATAGAAGCTGCTCCTCCAACAAAGGATGCTAAGAATAATGGTACATTTCATTTATAGCATTATCCTGTATTAGAAATAACATGCAACCATAGCTTATATTTATAAAGAAATACTTATTTTCCTTTTTAGAGATTTCTTCAACAACTTCTAAGAGCCATATTCCAACCATTGAGAAAAACAAAAAAACTCCTTACACTTAGTAAATGAACTGATTGTCCACCACTAAGGTAATGAGCTCTTTCTCCAGATATTATGATTACAATAGTTCTGGAGGATTTTATTTGTATTTATAAGGAGTATGCAGAAGATTTAATTACGAAGTGAATGGTGTTTCAGTTCCAAGACTAGATTTTACTTAAATCAAAAGCGACCTTATTATCCATTGCAGATAAATAAGGCCGCTCAAATTATGTCGTCTATCATTTTGCAAAACCTTTCTACTCGGTAAGAGAATTATTACTGTTTCTTTTTCAGTACCCCGTGTACCTCCACATTCAATTAAGGTACACTTCGCTTACTCAAATCATTGGATTCACACCCTTTCTTTGAGCCAATTATGTAGGCAATTAATAAAAGGTTGCTTCTCTCAATACCTCCTTTGTTTAATGTAAATTAAGAATAACGCACTTTAACACCTTTGTAAATATTCAAAATATTCATATTTTTAGATATTTACTTGCATTTTCTTTTAATATCTCTATCTTTCTTATCATTGCTATGTTTTTCATATTTTTAACATGTTCTTAACAGTTCCGTTTCGTTTAATTGCCTACGTGAATAAAAACCTGCTTTCTTAAAAATACTATTCCTAATAAATGAAATAGAGGTATACTCATGGCTGAAAATACAAAGATTTCTAACAATATAACTGATAATCAAAAGAAAATAGAAGAAACTTTTTCCAACTGCCATGATTTATTAATCTATTCATGGCAGTACGGGCCAGAGCTTAAATATCGTGCTTTCTCTGTTTATCTTGGGACACTTGTTCAAAATAAACAAACAAATTACATGAAAGAGTCCATGCAAGATTTAGTCTCGCACGAGGTAGGTCCAGCAACTGAAATTACGGTTAAAGATGTTATAAATTTTTTTAGTCATCATGGCGTTTCTGATCAAAATGCCCTTCTAGTTGAACGTTTTGATGATGCTGTGACGAAAATTTTGAGTGGTCACATTGTAATCTTTTTTGACGAATGGGAGAAAGCTTTAGCCTATAATGATTTAAGTGTTAATAAAAGACAAGTAACGGAACCCGCAACTGAATCGGTTGTTAAAGGACCCCGTGAAAGTACAATTGAACAGTTAGATCTAAATATTGGATTGTTACGCGTTCGCTTACAAAATCCTCGTTTTAAAATGGAGAAATTAAAAACTGGCGGAGAAACGAAAACAGAGATTGCGTTTGGTTACCTTGACGGAAAGGTTGATCAAGAAACACTCGCTGAGTTCAAAAGGCGTTTAGATTACGTCAAAGAATCGGAAATTTTAGAAACGGGGTACATTGAACAGTTGATCGAAGACTCCAGCGCTTCTCCCTTTCCACAATATCGCTATACAGAAAGACCAGATGTTGCTGTTGCCGCTATATTGCAGGGAAAAATTGTCGTACTTGTTCAAGGGACGGGATCAATCTTAATTTGTCCGGGCCTTTTTACTGAGTTCTTTCAATCAAGCGAGGATTATTATCAACGCTCGTTGTTTTCATCTCTCATTAAAATCATTAGAATTATCTCATTTTATATTGCCTTTACATTACCTAGCTTTTATATTGCCTTAACAACGTTTCATACTGAGTTAATTCCAACCAACCTTTTAATGGCAATTATTGATACTCGTGAAGGGCTGCCTTTACCAGCCTTTTTGGAAGCCCTCATCATGGTCTTTTTCTTCGAGCTGCTTCGAGAAGCTGGGATTCGCTTGCCGCAGCCAATTGGATCAGCGATTGCCATCGTTGGAGGGTTGATTATTGGTGATGCCGCAATAACAGCCAATATTACCTCTCCGATGATGGTCATTATCGTAGCACTTACAGGAATTGCTTCTTTTTCGCTTCCGCAATATGACATTGCGATAGCCATTCGAATTCTCCAACTGCCGATGATGATCTTGGCTGCCATGTTAGGTGGATTTGGAATAATGATATTCTTTCTTATCCTTTTTTTACATTTAGTAAATTTACGATCATTAGGACAACCATATTTAAGTCCATTATCTCCACTAAGACCGAAGCAACTACTTGATGTTTTCATTCGGAGACCACAGAAATGGATGTCATCTTCAAACCAAAAGTAAAAATATTTACGTACCCATTAGTCATAAAAAAATTCAAAAAGAAAGCTTGATCAATTATGCCTATCAAAGCAATTACATTTCCAATTAAAATACTCATTGCAGGAAGTTTTCTCATTTTTCTATCCGGATGTTGGAACAGTTTGGAATTGACTGATCTAGCTTACGTGATGGGGGTAGGAATCGACCAAACAGAAGACGGCCAAATTGAATTAACAACACAAATGTATTCACCAACACAAACGATAGGAGCCCAAGGTGGGAGTACCACTGAGGGGCGCCCTTACTTCTCTGTTATAACGAAAGATGAGAGCGTCTATGAGGCAATTCGAGATATCCCACTTCATGTCGGCCGTAAAGCGCAATGGAGCCATATGCGGATTATTCTTATCGGAGAAGAGTTTGCTCGTGAAAATGACATATCAGATGTTCTAGACTTTTTCTATCGCGACCATGAACCTCGCTTCTTATCACATGTGCTTATTACAAAAGGAAGAACAAGTGACTATTGGAATATTAAACCGTTTATTGAGAGGACAACAGCCCAACAACTACGGACGATTCAAGAAAGTGGAACGGCCAATTCATCAAAATCAAAAGAAACAAGATTACTTGATTTAGCCCTACAACTAAATTACCCGGTGAAACTAGCAACGGTTCCGTATATCGAACGAACAAGTCAAACTCCAGAAAGTGTCGTAAGCACAGGTTTGGCGATTGTTTCTGATGGAAAGATGCACGACCGTATCTCAACTGCTGACGTTCACAATTTGCTTATCTTAACAGATGACTACAACAGCGGCACAATAGAATACCCTTGTCAAGATAAAGAAAATCAGCAGAAAAATAGAAGTGATACTCTGGAGGTTTCGCAACTAAAAACAAAGCTTTCTCCAAATTTTTCTGAGAGCCCACCTACCATTCATTTTTCAACAAAGGTAGAGGGGCATATCGGTGAATTCCAATGCTCAACGATGACCACTGATGAAGAGAGACAAGAACTTCAAGTGCATATTGAAAACGCATTAAAAACACAATTAGAAGCTTTTATTACATACCTACAGGATGAAAAACTCGATGTTATCGGAATTGGAAATACTCTTTACAGAAAAGACCCAAAATTATGGGAAAAGCAAAAAGAGAATTGGGAGCAAATCTTTTCTGAAATCAAATTCGAAATTGATGTTGAAGTCATCATTAAAAGTACAGGCATGACAACTGGGGCAGACCTGACGGAGGGATAATTATGTTAGAGAAAATCATCTTACTCGTTATTTTATACATCGCCATATTTCTATATGATGGGGCGGAGTTAATAAAAAATAAGCAAATTCGCATCGTTTATGGAATAACCATGGTACCAGTCTTCTATCATAGTGTTATGTACATTTTTGATCTGCCTTGGCCAACCCTTTATACGTTTGTAGATTTCATCTTTCATGAACCAGGTCAACAAATTGTAAAATCACTAGAAGTCGATTTTATTATGTTTCTTGTGACCTATAGGGGAATGTGATGAGACAAGTAGAAACGATTAGTTCTTGGCAACTTTCGAGTCTATTTCTCGCTTTTATGACCGGGTCCGCGATTATTAATATCCCAACACCTATGGTTGAAGCCGCTTCAAATGGGGCGTGGCTATCTCTTTTAATGGCGAATGCTCTTGGAATGGTGCTCTTAGCCTGTGTTTTCTACATCGATCATCAGGCCCCCGGACATTCCTTTATCGATTACAGTGAAAAAGTCTTAGGGAAGTGGATCACCTTATGTATTTCCATACCGCTCATTATTTTGCTTATTTTAATTATTACGTTTATTGTCATTGATATTGGAGGTTTTTTCGCCAATGCCTTAATGAGAGAGACACCTACCTATGTTTTCCATACGCTTATTTTGCTAGTTGCTGCTATGACGGCAAGAAGTGGAATTGAACCAATGGCAAGAATGTTCGTGTGGCTTTTAATCATTATGATTGTTCTACCACTGGGTGTGTTAGCATTAGCTTTGCCTCATTATCAAGTGGAGCACCTTCTTCCGGTCATGCCGGATGGGATAAAGCCCGTTCTTCTCGGAAGCTATCGTGCTTTTAGTTTCCCCTATTCGGAGCTTATTCTTTTTTCTTTGCTGCTTCCCTTCATTAGCAAAGGAGACAGAAAGCCTTTAAAAAAAATAATGTTTTTAACTCTACTCGTACATGGGATTCTAATGATTATTCCTATTGTTCTTGTCACAATGGCTTATGGTCCGATTGCTGGAACAGTTCAATATTCTATTTTTAACCTTTCTCGATTGGTTAATATTAGAGATGCCATTGAACGAATTGAATCTGGAATTGGACTCGCTTTAATCGTAGGCTCTTATATGAAAGCAAGCATTATGCTGTTTATTCTTAAAGAATTTTTATCCAACGTTTTGAAATTACAGGATAAACAGATTATCACCTTTCCTATTTCCTTTTTCATTCTGTTGCTTTCACTAACGATTTTTGATCACCAAACAGAATTTGTGGATGCTGTATTTGTGACTTGGCCGTTATTTATGATTACGGTGGTCGTTCTCCCATTCCTTTTTGTTACGTTGGTTGCTTTTATTAAAAAGAAACCAACTTGATAAACGAGACTTCAATCTTGCTATATAAGGGGTAAAGACTTCAAGTACTTTTCCACTAGCAATTCTTTTGGTTAGAAACGTCAATTTATCAATGAAACAACTTATTCTTTACTATAAGTGCTCCACTCGAGATTGTTCAAGGCCATAACTCCATCTTTAGAACAATCCCTTTAATTATTGCGATCGTTTTTTTCCTAAAGACCACCTCCTTGAATTAATATGCGATTATAGACATAAATCGCATAGAACTGTTTATCATTGAATAACTATAAAGACGAACTAACCTTTTAAATGTTAATTGTAGTTACATGAAACAATTGCGATTATATGCTGCTGAACATGTTGAAACTCTTTGGACAATTGAGCAAAAATAACCTACCTTTTGACACTCTTCTTTCATTAAGTGCAAGCATTTCTTATTCTGACTATTATTAATCAGGTAAGGCGATTCGGTTACCCTCTCATTCATACCTGACTTGATTCCACATAAGCAGGCAACAAATTAGGAGGTTGCGAGCATGATATTTGCTGTCAACATTGAATCGGTCTATTCAACTCAAGATTTTATCAAAGGAATGGAAGAAGCGAAACAAATAGGTTTTCATGCTATTGAATTTTGGAGTTGGTGGGATAAAAATTTGCATGAGATTTATGTAGCGAGTCAGAGGCTTCAATTAACAATAGCCGGGATAGTCACGAAATTTATCAGTTTGACTGACCCTTCACAAAGGCAAGAGTATATAGATGGCCTCAGGCAAACGATTGAAGTGGCTAAAAGGCTTGAGTGCAAAACAATTATTTCTCAAGTTGGGCAAGAAATACCTACCGTTCCTAGAAGAGAGCAACACCGTAGTATCGTCGAAGGACTAAAAGCATGTGTACCATTCTTAGAGGAAGCTGGCATCATGCTTGTCATTGAACCGCTTAATACGCTAGTAGACCATGAAGGATACTACTTGGATTCTGCTAAGGAAGGATTTGAAATTATTGATGAAGTAAACAGCCCTTATGTCAAAGTTTTATATGACATTTACCATATGCAAATTATGGAGGGAAACATCATTTCTACTATTACAAATCATATTGATAATATCGGGTATTTTCATATTGCTGGTGTCCCTGGTAGACACGAGCCATATACTGGTGAGCTCTATTATATAAATATTTTTAAAGCCATTAAGGAAACTGGATTTAACGGTTATATTGGACTAGAATATTTTCCACTTGAAAACCCTAAGTTAAGTCTGACGAGGTTTCTCGAGTGGGTTAAAACGGAGGGGCTTGTGTCCTCCAACATATAAGGCTTAATCAGCTAATGTTAGCCTTTGAAAAGTAAATTCAATTCCTAAATCGTCAATAGACTCTTTTGTCTCCTATTCTACAGCATTTTAATAAGGGATATCATTTTGCTTAGGAATGATAGCTACTTTCATACTTTTTCGAATCCACTTCTTCAGTCAGAGTAAATTCTTCGGAATCAATCATAATAGAATTTCATATTCAGAGGGCACTGAGCGTAGCCGTTACCTTGTTTTAAAGCCCGCTATGAGAGTGTGTTTCTCAATCCACGGGCTCGCAGCGTGCGGAGCCACTGCCGCTTCCTCGATGGACTTTTTCAGTGGCCTCCATAATATAATCACGGTCTATTTTCAATACAAGAAGCTTAATATCATTCGCCTTTAAAAATACGTCTCATGTACTAAAAAATTACTTATCTTCCACAATTAAATAGTATGCTTTGACTGGTCCATGAACCCCAACTACTAGATTCATTTCTATATCAGCACTGTTACTAGGTCCTGAAATAAAGTTAATACAGGAAGGAATTTTTCCTCGTTCCTTTTGCATTTTGTGTATAACGCTAGTTGCTTGAGTCATTCGAGGAACAATCGTACTCTTAGGAATGATGGCAATATAATAGGTAGGGAGCAAACTGACAGACCTCCCCTTACCTTTATCACTTAACAAAACAACGGTCCCTGACTCAGCTAATGTCATATCAGAAAACGTGATCCCGATATCAGCTTTTTCAGCAATTTTCACATTTTCTTCCTCAATACTAGGATTCCATTTATGAATATTTACTCCTTTTGAAGCAGCTTTTTTAAAATAGTCATCTACCCCGTACTCTTCAAATCGTGGATCATCCCAACTTACAATCGATTTTCCGTTCAATTCCACTACTACTTTATCTAAAACCGCTTGAAGAGACGCAGTTGTCACTTCTTTTACGTGCGTGTGAATGTTTGTACATTGTTCTTTTAAGACATCAACTAATTGATCCTGACTAAACCCTTTGAACACTTCATGCTGTGGTTGATGCTTCCAAATCGGTTTGACGACAGGAGTTGATTTTCGTTCTCGACCTAAGCTTTTTGCTACTTGATTAAGAAAACGCTCTTTATTTTGGATACTTCCCGTTGTCATTACTTGTCGCCTCCTTTCTCACGCTGTTTAAACCACTCTCGAAAACTTTGTTTACTTGGCTCAGGGAAATCTCTTATATCTGTCCATGGCTTGATTGGACCCGGCCCCTTTTTGATTTTCCCTTCTTTTGCAAAAGGACCCATCATCGTTGGAGCAGCTTTCGAGCCAAAGGTAAATAGTTTCGGTGAACTTGCTGCTAACGAAAATCCTTTCATGGCAAGTTTTTCACCAAAACCAGCTTTTCCTTGCTCTTCGACAATCTTCCTGCGGTGCTTAATGAGTAAATCATGAAGTGGAATTTTCACAGGACAGGCTTCTGTACATGCCCCACATAAACTTGACGCATAAGGCAATTCTTTGTAATCATCATATCCTCCTAGCAACGGTGACAAAACGGCGCCAATTGGTCCTGGATAAATCGAACCATAGGAATGTCCACCTACATGACGGTAGATCGGACATACATTAATACAAGCAGCACAACGAATGCATTGAAGTACAGACTGAAATTCAGTACCTAGTATATTCGAACGACCGTTATCAACAATAACAAGGTGGAATTCCTCAGGCCCATCGACATCCCCCTCTTCTTTTGGTCCGGTTAAGCCCGTTATATAGCTAGTCAACTTTTGTCCAACCGCACTCCGACAAAGCATGCTCACTAAAATATCTAATTCTTCCCACGTCGGTACGATCCGCTCCATTCCCATTACCGTAATTTGTGTTTTCGGTAGAGTAGTCGCAAGCCTTGCATTTCCTTCATTTGTCACAAGTGAAATCGCACCTGACTCTGCTACTGCAAAGTTACAACCTGTTATTCCAATATCAGCTGATATAAATTCTTTTCGTAACTGTTCTCTAGCAAATAACGCAAGTTCTTCAGGCTTCGATGATTTCGAATACCCTTTCTTCTCTGAAAAGGTATCACGAATTTGCTCCTTATTTTTATGCAATGCCGGGGCAACAATATGAGATGGTGGATCATGGTCATCAATTTGAAGGATGTATTCACCTAAATCAGACTCAATCACTTCACAACCTGCCGCCTCAAGGGCTTCGTTCATGCTAATCTCTTCTGTTACCATCGATTTTGATTTAATAATCTTTTTTGCTTCTTTTTCTTTTGCGATCTTTGTAATGTATTCATTTGCTTCTTCTGCAGTTTGGGCAAAGAACACATGGCCACCTTTTTTGATTACATTTTCGGCAAGTTGATCTAGATAATAGTCGAGATTTTCTAACGTATGCTGCCGAATTTCTTCTGATAAAGAACGCCACTCTTCCCAGTTTCCTAGCTCTTCCTGTGCATCTAGCTTTCTTCCTTTCAATCGATCTTGTGCCGAAACCATGGCACTTCTCATAAAATCATTGTTGATTCCTTTATCAACTCGGTCAAAAAACTTATCTTCACTGATCTTCATTGACATCGTTAGTCACCACCTTTTACTCTTTGCTGTTTAATACTTGTGCAATATGCATCACTTTAATTGGTTTCCCTTGGCGTTCAATTCTACCTCCGATATTCATCAAGCAACCACAATCAGCACCAATTAACACTTCGGCTTCTGTTTCTTCAATATGTTCAATTTTCTCATTGACCATTTGCTCTGAAATCGGCACCATTTTTACAGAAAACGTTCCTCCGAAGCCACAGCATGTTTCTTTATTTGGAAGACTTGTAAATTCTAATCCACCTACATTTTCTAATAGTTTCATTGGTGCATCTTTAACTCCTAATAAACGAGTCATATGACATGATGTGTGGTACGTTACTTTTTTATTAAAAATCGCCCCAACATCTTCAACCTTAAGAACGTCTACGAGGAATTGCGTGAATTCAAACGTCTTTTTCGCGAGTGTATTAGCTTTTTCTTTCCATACTTGATCGTCATCAAATAAATGACTGTATTCATGAATCATGGCACCACATGAACCAGATGGAGTAACAACATAATCAGCATCTTCAAATGTTTTGATCATATGTTTCGCAACGTCTTTTGTTTCTTTGTGATAACCGCTATTATATGCTGGCTGACCACAGCAAGTCTGATTATTTGGAAAAACGACTTCACAGCCATTTCGCTCAAGAATATCAACGACGTCTTTGCCAACCCCTGGGTAAAACACGTCCGCTAAACACGTGATAAATAAGGATACTTTCATTTCATTCCCTCATTTCAAAAAATTTGCTAGTTTTGGAGAGGTAGTTTTAAAAGATCGACTTTTAACTTTTTGAACTACCTCTTTAAGAGCGAATAACTTTAATTGGCAAGTCTTGAAATGCCTGAATTTGTTCCTGTTTCGTTTTTGAGTCGGTAATAATGTAGTTAATCGTTTGAATTGAGGCTATTCGTGAAAATGCCTGGACACCAAACTTTGAATAATCAGCAAGCAAATAAATGTTATCAGAAATCTCAACCATTTTCTTTTTCACCAGAGCCTGCATTTCATTCGAATCACTAATTCCTCGTTCTGCATGAATACCTTGGCATGAAATAAATGCTTTATTCACATGATAATATTCCAAGGCATTGTTTGTTTGAGGACCAACAAAAGATAACGATTTTTGTAACATTGTTCCTCCAACCGTAATAACAGTCACTTTTTCTCTATTCGCTAATTCCATTGCCACTTTCATGGAATTGGTTAACACCGTTAAAGGAATATCTGGTAATCTCTTTGCCATATACCAAGCCGTTGTACTTGCATCTAAAATAATTCGATCATTTATCGCTACATACTTCACGGCTTCATCTGCTACTGCCATCTTTTCTTTTACATTTCTGATTTCTCTTTCGAAATAGGGAGATTCGATTTCATTTTCCTTTATGCTAACAGCACCGCCATGACTTCTCTGGAGTTTCCCTTCATTCTCTAGCTTCTCTAAATCACGACGAATGGTCTCCTCCGTTACTTTGAAAATTTGACTTAATTCAGAAACACGAATGCTTCCTTTCTCATTGACGAGCGATGTAATTTTTTCATGTCGTTCCGCTACAAGCATTTCGTCACCTCTTGTAATAAACCTATTAAAAGTAATTGTATTTTTGTTTCTTTTTGTTTATCTGTCATTTTAACACTCTCTGATAAATAAATGTAGTATTGATAGTGATAATTGTAAAAAGACAGCCAGGCTGTTTGATTCATTCTAAGCCTGACTGTGCAAATTACTTATTTTCTTCTTGAAAGTACAGTTTCTTCATATTGTTCCACATCTTCTATCCATTGCTCTTTTACTGGTACATTCATTTGTTCACAGTAATAATTCCAGATCGCACCAAATGGATACGTTTTAAATTCTTCAATTAGCGCAAGTCTCTTTGTAAAATCACCCTTTTCTTGCAATTCTTTTAGTTGCTCATTTGGCATGAGCATTGCAAATAGTAATGCCTTAACCATATTACGTGTACCAATTGTCCAAGCGGCAATTCGATTAATACTCGCATCAAAGAAATCAAGACCGATCATCACTTGATCGAGTGCATTATTACGAACGATCTCTAGGGCAATTTCTTTTAACTCGTCATCGAATGTAACAACATGATCACTATCCCAACGAACAGGTCTTGAAACATGTAAAGCTACCTTTTCACTAAAGAGTAGCATCGCTGAAATTTTATTAGAAACCATTTCAGTAGGATGGTAATGTCCTGTATCAAGCAAGCAAAGCTTGTTATTTTTTAATGCGTAGCTTAAGTAAAACTCATGCGAACCAACTACGAATGATTCTGAACCGATCCCAAACAGTTTGCTTTCTACTGCATCAATATTTAATGCTTCATCAACTTCTACTGCAAAGATCTCATCAAGCGATTCTTTTAAACGCTTTCTTGGTGTCAACCTGTCACTTGGAACATCTTTGTAGCCATCTGGAATCCAAATGTTTGTTAAACAAGGAGTTCCGAGTTCTCTACCAAAGTATTCACCAATTCTTCTACTCGCAATACAGTGATCAATCCAGAATTTACGAATCTCAGGGTCAGGATGCGATAATGTCAGTCCATCTGCCGATTTTTCGTGGGAAAATAACGTTGGATTAAAATCTAAACCAAGGCCATGTTCTTTTGCCCATGCTACCCACTTTTCAAAGTGTTTCGGCTCTAACTGATCCCTTTCTACCACTTCTCCGTCCGTTTCAGCATAAATGGCATGTAAATTAATACGATGCTTTCCAGGAATAAGCGAAAGAGCCTTTTCAAGATCCATGCGTAATTCCTCAGGTGTTGTTGCTTTCCCAGGATAGTTCCCTGTTACATCAATGCCACCAGATAATTCAACTTTATTCACTTCAAATCCACCTATATCATCCCCTTGCCAACAATGCACAGAGATGGGAACATTTTTTAATATTTCAAAAACTTCTTCTACATTGATACCCCACTGCTCATATTCTTTTTTTGCTAGGTCAAACTGACTTTTCACACTCATATTACGCCTCCTAATCAGATACTATTTATAATTACATCATCTTGTTCATCGATATCATTTAGTAAACCTTGATCGACTCGTGAATAAATCTCTTTCTCTAACAGAATAATAAAGTCTTGACTGACATGTAAGTTAACTGCATTTTTATATGTTTCAACACAGCATTTCTCCTTAAATCTATAACAAAACTGGATTAAATGTTACTCCTAACTAAATTCCATTTCAGGAATAAGTGTATTTTTTCACTTCAAAAGATTTTTTGATAATGCCTCTTGCCTTATCAATATTCTCAATTTCACCTATTGCAATAAATTGCACAACGAGATTTCCAATAGCGGTTGCCTCAACCGGACCTGCATACACCTCTTTTTTCGTGACATCAGCAATTAATTGATTCAACAACTCATTTTGACAACCGCCACCAATCACATTGACCGTACTAAATTCTTTTTCGAAAATATTTTCTATTTCAGCAACGGCTTTCTTGTAACTATTCGCAAGAGATTCAAACACACATTTTGCGATTTCACCAGGCTGTTCAGGTACTGTTTGACTAGTTTCTTTGCAATAGTTTTGAATTTCTTCGATCATATTATCTGGTTTTAAAAAACGTTGATCATCCACGTTCACAGTTGACTCAAAACCAGACACTGCTCGAGACAGATCCACAAGTTCTGCAAACGAATACTGATTATCATAATTTCGCCTTACCTCTTGAATCATCCAAAGACCCATGATGTTTTTTAAGAAACGAAACTGATAATCCATCCCGCCTTCATTTGTAAAATTATAATCAAGAGCTTTCGTTACACAGATTGGAAAGTGGTTTTCGACACCAATTAATGACCATGTTCCTGAACTAATGTAAATCGTATCTTCTAATTCAGGAACTGCAAGTACTGCCGAACCCGTATCATGAGTAGCTGGTAAGATGACGTCCATATCAAAGCCAAACTCTTCAACTAATTCTTCCCTCAAGCTACCGAGCGTTTCCTTTGGCATTTTGATTTCTTCAAACATCTCAACATTCAAACCTAATGTGTTGATGATTTCTTTATCCCATTTTTTTGTAAAAGCATTGATTAGTTGCGTTGATGTAGCATTCGTATATTCGTTTGCTTTTCTGCCAGTTAATAAAAAATGTAGATAATCAGGAATCATAAGAAATGACTTTGCTTTTTCTAACACTTCCGGATTCTGCTTCTTTAATGCATAAAGTTGATAGATCGTATTGAACTTTTGAAACTGAATGCCTGTTTCTAAATACAACCGTTCCTTCATAAAGATTTCCAATACCTCTTCCATAATCCCATCCGTACGAGGATCGCGGTAACTAACTGAATCTGTTAAAGGTTGGTCACGTTCATCGAGTAAGACAAAATCAACAGCCCATGTATCAATCCCTATGCTTACAGGTTGAATTCCAATTTGATTACACTTTTGAATACCTGTTTTTATCTCAAAAAACAACGCATCGATGTCCCAGCAAAAGTAACCGTTTTTCTCGATGATGCTGTTATCAAAACGATGAATTTCCTCTAAATTTAATTGATCTTCATGCAAATCTCCAAGAATAAGCCTTCCACTTGAAGCTCCAATATCAACAGAAAGACAATACTTCTTCTTCATACGGCACCTCCATGAACGTAAGCGTTTGCTACCATAATGAAAGCATTGACCCCTAACTAAATTATAAGCACGGGGGTCAAAAGCCTACTTAATATTTAGAAATTACCTAGTAAAGGCAGCAGGTACACCGCCGTCAACTGTAATCATACAACCTGTTGTCTTCTCCGCTTTTGACGATGAGAAGAATAAAATGGACTCAGCGATATCTTTTGGATAGATATTTGCTAAAAGCGTCGTACGCTTACGATAGTGCTCTTCCAATTGATCTGGCTCAATTCCATAAGCTGCCGCACGCTCTTCTCTCCAGCTTGAACCCCAAATTGCTGAACCTTGAAGAACCGCATCAGGAAGAACTGAGTTCACACGAATTCCAAATTCGCCACCTTCTGCTGCAATACATCTTGCCAAGTGCGTTTCAAGTGCTTTGACCGAACTGTAGGCAGATGCATTCTTTCCTGCATAGATGGAGTTTTTAGACCCGATAAAGACCATACTTCCACCAATCGCTTGATCTTTCATTTGTTTAAAGGCCGCGCGGGCAACGAGGAAATAACCTGTTCCAAGTACATTCATGTTTAGATTCCATTCTTTTAATGTTGTTTCATCAAATGGACTTGAAGTTGCTAGACCAGCATTATTAACAATGATGTCAACGCCGCCATAAGCTAGAGCAGTTTGCTCAAAAGCTGCTTGAACTTGCTCTTCACTTGTAACGTCCATCTTCACTGCAATCGCACGATTCTCACCGTACTGTTCGTTAATTTCAGCAGCTACTTTTTCTGCTCTTTCAAGGTTAAGATCAGCAAGGACAACATGCGCACCTTCCGCTACAAATTGACGGCACGTTTCGCTACCAATCCCACCAGCTCCACCTGTTACGAAAGCTACCTTTCTAGAAAACTCAGCTTCAGGTGGTGCTAGAGATAGTTTGTAAAGCTCAAGTGGCCAGTACTCAATATTGTAAGATTCATTTTCATTTAATGAAACGAAGCTTCCAAGAGCTGTTGAACCTTTCATTACCGCAATCGCACGGTGATATAGAGCCCCACTCACATTTGCCATTGTTACGTTTTTCCCTGAATTCACCATTCCGATACCAGGAATTAAAATGACACGTGGTGCTGGTTCAAACATAACGTCACCTTCATTTTTGTTACGTTCGAAATAAGCTTTGTACTCTTCTTTAAAGCTTTCAACACCTGTTTTAATTGCTTCAACTAATTGATCAGTATTTTTTGTAGAAGGATCCCAATCAATGTATAAAGGTTTCATCTTTGTGTGAACTAAGTGATCTGGACAAGCTGCACCAACTTGAGAAAGCTCAGCTGCATCAAGGCTATTCACAAATTCTAATACATCCTCTGCGTTATCGTATGTTAAAAGCATTTTCTTTTCATCACTTACAGCACCGCGGATGACCGGCATTACTTTCGCTAAAGTTTTCTTTTGATCTTCTTCAGAAAGTGAGTCATATTTCTTACCACCGAATGTAGCGTTTACATCAATTCGTGTATTGATGTATTCTTCTGCCTCATTAATAACAGAAATGGTTTTGTCATAGCTTTCCTTTGCTGTTTCTCCCCAAACAACTAAACCATGTTTCTCCATTAAAACAAGATCAGCATTTGGATTATTCTGAACTCCATCTGCGATCATTTTTGAAAGAGTGAATCCTGGACGAACATAAGGGACCCAAACAAAACGATCTCCAAAGATTTCTTTTGCAACTTCTTTTCCATTATCCGCACAACAAATGCTAATAATTGCATCTGGATGCGTATGATCAACATGTTTAAAAGGTAAGAATGCATGAAGCAATGTCTCAATCGAAGCACGAGGATGTTTGCTATCAATCATACAATGAGACAAGTATTCAACCATTTCTTCATCTGGCATTTCATCACGCTCAATAAGTGGACGAATATCTTCAAGATTTAAGCCTGTGAAGTTCTTTGCTTGCATTGTTGCTAAATCAGATCCACTTCCTTTTACCCACATTACTTCAATATCACGGCCACGGAAATTTTTTTCAACCGTTTTCATAGATGTGTTACCGCCACCCCAGTTACAAACAGCGCGATCTGTTCCTATTAAATTAGAACGATAGACAAGTTCACTAAGTCCTGCAGTTAATGTATTTGCTTTTTCTTCATTCCATAGATTCTGTACCATAATTACCTCCGAAGCAACCTTTATTTTCTTCTGAAAATAATATAACATGTCCGTTTATGTTTGTATATATTTTGTTTTATTTTGTTTCATAAAGATAATGCGTTTCCATCCAACTGTACATAAAAAGCAAAAAAAAAGAATGCTAGGAAAAAATGACCCTAACATTCTATGAGCTATCCGTTGCCTTCTTTTAAAGTTCGCTATGAGTGGATCGCGGGCGCGCAACGTGCGAAGCCATTGCCACTTCCTCGATGGACTTTTTCAGTGCCTAACATTCTATAAGTAATATTACAAATTAATGCTCAATTTCTCATATTTATCAGTTAGAATATAGATAACATCTAAATAAGGCCCGTCGTATATAATTATTAAATAGAACATATACCTCCTAATAAGAAGAGACTATCCCATTTAACGAGTGGGCTCATTAAATGAGCTAGAATTTAAATCTATACGAAGTGAAGCCTAGGAAGGAATTCTAGAAATCACCTTTTACCTTTTGGGGACAGGAACCGTAATAAAACTACTACTATTTTAAAAGGGATTGGGTTATGTGGTATGGATAAATTCAAAAGAAATAAAAAAAATAATGGTGGTTACTTTCTACCTTTAAAGAAACATGGTTCATCCCCTCTCTTTACTATAAAAATTGAAAAGAAATTAAAGCGCTATCTGAGCAAAAGTAAAGAGAGTAAAGAGAGTAAAGAGAGTAAAGAGAATATTGAGAATGAACTTACCGAATGCAACAAAATTCTAAACTTATGTAGAAGAAAATATTTTGAAACGAAAAAGAAACTTGAAGAAAAAGAAGCTCGAATACAGGATCTCGAAGAACAGAATGCGGAACTTGAATCTCAAAATACAGAGCTTGGAGATCGGAATACGGAACTTGAATCCCAAAACAAGGAACTCGAGATTCGAATACGCGAGCTTGAGGCTCAAATACGAGAACTTGAAATCCAGATAGCTATCCGTGATTTAGAAATAAGAGAAAAAAATATAACTATTGCATTGCGTGATTTGGAAATAAGAGAAAAAAATATAACTATTGCATTACGTGATTTGCAAATAAAAGAAAAAGATATAATTATTGCATTACGTGATTTAGAAATCGCTGAACGGAATAATTTACTTGCTTTACGGGATATACAACTTGCTGAACGGAACAATTTACTTGCTTTACGGGATATGCAAATAACTGAACGTAATATTTTACTTGCTTTACGGGAAATACAACTTACTGAACGAAACAATTTACTTGCTTTACGGGATAACCAAATAACTGAGCGAAACAACACAATTATTTTACGAGATCAGCAGCTTGTAGAACGAAACAATTTAATTACATTGCGCGATACCCAATTAACTGGACTAGCAAATGAAATCACTCTACGGGATATACAGATTACTGAACTAAGCATGAGAATCTCAAAATTAGAGGATGCAATTGTACAAAAGGACAATATTATTGCCCAGTTAACTGACGAAAAAGAGCAATGACAAGCTACTATTGCTAACCAAAATGAAAGAACTGCGCAACTTTTAAAAATCAGAATAATAAACCAACTGATGGATAATAGTCCTTTCTGCACAGGTGAAATTCCCCAAATAATAATAAGATCAAACGTTTCCCAATAGAGGAATCACCTTTTTGCATACTCACTAATAACTGAAGCACGTTATGGTATGAAATAGTTGTCAAATTCTTCGTGTTATCACCATATACTTACTTAAATGATCAACGAATGAGGTGGTAACAATGAAGATCGTAATCTCCGAAAAAGGAACAACATTGCGACAAATGGCCCATCATCATAATATCAATTTGAATAAACTTAGAATTCATAATCCACATCTTTCCCATCCAGATGAAGACATTTCTGGTCAGAAAGTAAAAATTCCTTCTTCTCCTAGACAGGTAATCTTAAAGAGAAACCGTCAAATAACAAATGACAATGAGGAAATTGTTCCAACTTATGAAGATTGCCCTCCTAGTCCAGAAATCGATTATTCAGATCACTGGTTCCCACTAACTTCTTTAGAAGATATGGAAAAAATAAACTATGATGTGATCATCGTTGGAAGCGGAGCAGGCGGAGGAGCCACTCTTTGGAGATTGAGTGAACAGTGGCGAAATCAAGGGAAACGAATTGCTGTTTTAGAAAGAGGTGATTTACTCGTACCGACTCATGTAGCCAATTTACCGACTGCTAAAACCGCAGCGAGATTTCTGCGAAACCCTGCATTCAATATTCGAAGAGACACGGAATGGCCTGAATTTCCAGGAGCTAAACAACTTTTCGGTTTAGGAGGCCAAACGCTGCTTTGGGGAGGCATGAGTCCACGTTTTCATCGTAGTGATTTCAACGAATGGCCTTTTACACTTGATGATCTCATTGAATACTACAACATTGCTGAACAGGTCATGAAAGTGAATACAGCATACACGAAGGGCTCTAACCTTCAAGAATCTCTCTTAAAAAGGCTGAGAAAGAGCGGTTATCATGATGCGACAAACATTCCTCGAACGTTTGACTTAAGCGTTAGCTATTTCGGACATATACAATCAAATGTCTTTTTTAGCTCCCTTGAATTTATGGCTTGGGCGCTTAACTGGAATGGGGTTGATTTTGCCGTTAATGCCAATGCGGTGAAGCTTCTACATGAAAACAACAAAGTAACTGGAGTGCAGGTAATGACTCCGGACCGACAATCATATATAATTCATGGAAAAATCGTTGTCGTTTCTGGGAGTACATTTGAAACCCCCCGCCTACTGCTTCATTCTGGGATTGCAGGAGAGGCGATCGGTCGATATTTAATTACTCATTCTTTTGTTTCTTCCTCTAATCTTGTCTCACGAGAGGAATTTGAAGAGGTATTAGGGCTCGTGAACATTCTGCTTCCTAGTACTGATAAGCGGCCATACCAAATAGCAGTTACAGGACCTCATCCTTATGAATTTTATGCCTATGAAACGAAGCCTTTGATGAAAGAACTAGAGGTTAGCCTGTTAGGGTTCGGAACTGTGGAGCCAAATCGTGATAACCGTGTCATCCTTGATCCCGCTAACGTGGATTGGTATGGGGTTCCAACTCTGAATGTTCGTTTCTCTTACAGCGAACAAGACTATGCTATTATTCAACAAATGGTGGGTGATATGCTTTACGCCATTAATAGTATGCAATTAACTTTCGAAACGAGTCCATGTCTCTTGCCTCCGGGGACCGATTATCACGCTGCGGGTACTTGCCGCATGGGCATTGATCCAGCTACATCTGTTACAAATGAGTTTGGTCAAGTGCACGGGATGTCAAATCTGTTTGTCGCTGATAACAGTATCTTACCATTCATGGGTGGGGCCAATCCTACACTAACGACCGTAGCTGTAGCTATGCGAACTGCTGATTATATTATAAAAAATGAGAATGTATAAAAAATTGAGTACAAATTTCCCTACTAGAAAAGAATGAAAGTGCCTTAAGATTCAACATTAGATTAGAAATAGGATGACAAAGGAAGCTGCTATTCCGTTGTCATCCTATTTGAATTTTTAGTTTATATCTTCTAGAGGCTCTGCATTTCCAAAAGTCGGTGCTGCCCCATGCGGTGATGCAGCCCATATCACGGCATTCGCGATCACTTTTATAATCTCATGATTGTGATAAGTAGGATACCTCTCATCGCCGGGTTGGAAGTAAAAGATTTTCCCTTGCCTACGATGATAGGCACAGCCGCTGCGAAACACTTCACCACCTTTGAACCAACTAATAAAGATAAGCTGTTCAGGAGCAGGAATATCAAAAAATTCTCCGTACATTTCTTCTTCCTCAAGTTCGATGTATTCTCCAATGCCTTCTGTTATCGGATGAGCGGGATCAACTACCCATAACCTAGACTTCTCATCTGCTATTCTCCATTTTAAGTCACAGGTTGTGCCCATTAACTTTTTAAAAATTTTCGAGAAATGGCCAGAGTGTAACACGATTAACCCCATGCCATTAAGTACTCTTTCATACATTCTTTCAACAATCTCATCAGCCACTTCTTCGTGAGCTAAGTGCCCCCACCAGATTAGTACATCAGTTTGATCTAGTACTTCTTTTGTCAAACCATGCTCTGGTTGTTCAAGTGTTGCTGTTCGGATATTGAAGTTATACGGCTGCAAACCTTCAGCAATGGTATTATGGATCCCTTTAGGGTATCTTTCCGCTACAGCTGGATCTGTTTGTTCGTGGATATATTCATTCCACACCGTCACATTGATTGTCTTCATTTCGAACGTTTTTGATCCAATTGTTATTTTAAACATATCGTCCTCCCTTTTCATCTTTAGAAGATTTTTCTCAACTCTAACTTTTAATCTATAGCCAATTATATGAACGTTTACAAAATTTAGAAGGAATTAGGATTGGCATATGAATTATGCGTAATTGAAGTTTTTCCAAAAGAAGATTATCACCTTTTTATACACTCATTAATAACAGATAATGTCCTACGATATGAAATTGTTGTCAAATTCATCGTGTTGTCATCATATACTTACATAAACGTTCAACGAATGAGGTGGTAGCACTGAAGATAATAATCGCTGAAAAAGGAACAACATTACGGAATTTGGCCTATAATCAAAACGTCGATTTGAATAAGCTAAGAATCCATAATCCACACCTTTCTCATCCAGATGCAGATATTTCCGGTCAGAAAGTAAAAGTTCCCTCTTCTCCTAAACAGGTAATATTAAAAAAAACCCGTCAAATAACAAATGACAATGAGGAAATTGTTCCAACTTATGAAGATTGCCCTCCTAGTCCAGAAATAGATTATTCAGACCACTGGTTCCCTCTTACTTCTTTAGAAGAAATGGAAGAAACAAACTATGATGTTATTATCGTTGGAAGCGGAGCAGGTGGAGGATCGAGTCTCTGGAGGCTGGCTGAACAGTGGCGAAATCAAGGGAAACGAATTGCTGTTTTGGAAAGAGGTGATTTAATTATTCCTACTCATGTCGCTAATTTACCGACTGCCAAAACAGCCGGGCGATTTTTACAAAACCCTGCATTCAATGTTCAAAAAGAAACGGAATGGCCTGAATTTCCCGGTGCTAAACAGCTTTTCGGTTTAGGAGGCCAGACTCTGCGTTGGGGAACGGTAAGCCCTCGTTTTCACCCGAGTGATTTTAAGGAATGGCCGATTACTTTTGATGATCTCATCGAATACTACAATATCGCTGAACGGGTTATGAATGTAACTACTGAGTTTACGAAGGGCTCTAACCTTCAAGAAACCCTTTTAAAAAGACTGAGAGAGGGAGGGTACCATGATGCGACAAACCTTCCTCGAGCAATTGACTTAAGCTCTAGTTATTATGGACATATACATTCAAATGTCTTTTTTAGTTCTCTTGAATTTATGGCTTGGGCGCTTAACTGGAACGGGGTTGACTTTGCCGTTAATGCCAATGTTGTGAAGCTTCTACACGAAAACAACAAAGTCACTGGCATAAAGGTGATGACTCCGGACCGAAAGTCATATACAATTCACGGGAAAAACGTTGTCGTTTCTGGGAGTACATTTGAAACTCCTCGTCTTCTGCTTCATTCTAACATTCCTGGAGAGGCAATCGGCAAATATTTAATTAGTCATTCTTTTGTTACCTCTAGATGTCTTGTCTCGCGCGAAGAATTCGGTGAGGTTTTGGGGCTTGCAAACATTCAGATCCCTAGCACAGAAAAACGGCCATATCAAATAAGCGTTCAAGGACCCTTTCCTTATGAATTTTACTCCTATGAAACGAAGCCTTTCATGAAAGAATTGGATATCGGTTTTTGGGGCTTTGGAATTGTTGAGCCTAACCGCGATAACCGCGTCGTCCTTGAACGAGATAACGTGGATTGGTACGGTGTTCCAAAACTGAATGTTCATTTTTCTTACAGTGAACAAGATTTATCTATCATTCAACAAATGGTAAATGATATGTTTCATGCAATTAATACCTTGGAGTTAACAATTGAAACGAGTCCTTGTCTTCTCCCCCCTGGGAGCGACTATCATGCTGCAGGCACTTGCCGCATGGGGAATAATCCAGCGACATCCGTAACAAACGAATATGGTCAAGTGCATGGTATGTCTAATCTGTTTGTCGCTGATAACAGTATCTTACCATTTATGGGAGGGGCAAACCCAACGCTAACGACGATTGCTGTCGCCATGCGTACGGCTGATTATATAGTAGAAAAAGGAATCAAAAATAAATCTTGATTCAATGAGGTAAAAATTTGTAATATCAGATATAACAACTAGCTTGAATCGCTCAAGCTAGTTGTTGTTTCTTACTAACCTACACTTATCTACTAAGCTCCCACTCGAAACAATTTCGTGAGTTTTCGTACAAAGTCTGGAAAGTTAAATGTATCAGGCTGTGTTTGGTTATACCATTTCCTTACAGTTTCAACTATCCAAAAGGGGACCACTTTTCCATCTATTACGTGATAATTTTCCTGATAGCCTTGTTTCAAATAATCCCATCTACAATCATTTCCTTGTTTCAAATATTCAGAGACATCAAGTAATTTCGCTCTTCCTTCATGGAGAAGGATATTTTTTAAATGTATATCTCGTGGGTTTAGTCCCCTACTGAGCGCGTAGACTATTGCTTTATCAACGTCTTCTATGGCTTGTTTTGGTATATGAATTCCTTTTAATAAACAATCATATAAAGTGAGTCCCTTTTCAAAGCTTAAAACAAGATTAGTAGAACCGCTCCCATAATAATTAGGAAAAAAATCCGACTGACCAAGCTTTTCATATACTTGCTTTTCCACTTCTAATTTTTCTAATTTGTCATTGCTGTATACTTTAAAAGCATAATCAGGAGCGTCAACTGAACGAACTACCGCAGCATCTGTCCCCACACCAATACACTGGAAACGATCAGGAATTCCCTTTACTGTAACAAGTTCATTTTCGTTGTTTGATACGACTTCTATTGTCTTTATTTTACCTGCTACGAATTCCCAACTCATATGTTCATCTTCCTTCCTTCACATAAATTATGACCAAATGCACATAAATTAAGAACAACATAGAATGTGATTTTCCATTCAGAACATCTGGCAAACCGTTTCGGTAAACAGCTACTGACGATGTGATAAAGTACCCTCTAATTGACTTACTTCACCAACATATTGTTATATATTCCTCTTTTCTAAACAAAAAAACCTTTACCGAATTCGGCAAAGGTTTTTTTACACAAATAAAGACCTTTACCAAAATAGTAAAGGTCTTGCTAACAACATAACGTTGCCAACAAAGCCGAGAGTTTTGACACTCTGGGATGACGACTTTGCTGTAAAAGCTACTCCCCTTTAGGAGAAATATTCATATTCACTTTTATTACTTAATCATAAGTGATCAGAATAAATTCGTCAATTATTATTTTTGACATCTTGCACTTCCATCACCTTTTTACCGCCCATGGCAGACTTTTCATTTAACAAGCACGAAAAGCAATAATAACTGGAAGCATTACCATCATGGAAGATACTAAATTATTAAGCTAGCGTATCCATTTACTCGTTCTTTTCATAGTAATCTCGACTCATTTGTCGAGCTATTTCCTGCAACTCTTTTGGAATCTCATTTGGCTTGTCACAGTTATTACAATATACATGGCTTGCAATCCAAAAGTACTCCCTCATGATATGCTCCCCTATCGGCTTTGGCATTCCACAATAATCACAAAACATGAGATAGTCCATTGTTTTACCTCCAACATGTACCTTACTTGGCATCTTTTTTCAATTATACAACAAATATCATCATGTAAGTGCAGAGGTGGATAGTTAATACTTATGGGATATACCTTTTTACGAAAAGCGTTAGAAGTCTTACTTTTTAAATATGGTGTAACTAAACAAGAAAAATTTTTAGGCATTTAGTTTAATAGGCTTGCCGGTTGCTGCTGATTGAAACGCTGCACTTGTAACTTCTTGCGTCTTATATGCATTTTCGTAATTTGAAAGGATCCGTGATGTATCTTTTGTACGAATTGCATGAATAAATGCTTCATTTTCAACCTCGTAAGGGTTTGTTTGATCTTTTATTTCCGATTGTTCGCCATTCATCTTCACTTGTAATCCATCAAATTGCCAATCGATAATAGATTGATCAGTATAGAACGTTAACCCGCATCGATACGTATCCTTTGGCATAATACAAGTGTTAGATAAAGTAGCAATAGATCCATTTCTTAATTTCAAACTGACCGTTCCAATATCAGCAACAGTTACAGAATCAACTTTTTCATGCATCACTTGATTCCCAAACATCGCAAACACTTCTTCCACTTCACCCGCTGTAAAACGTAGTAAATCTACAAGGTGAGTTGTTTGTTCATTAAATTGTCCTCCAGACCCTTGTTGGTTTCGCCACCAAGGAACCATTGGCATACCTCCCATCCATTGTCCTATCGCCATTCCTATTTTTTGATTCTCTAACATTTCTTTTAACTGTTGGGAAGACTTCTTGTACCTAAAATGGTATCCAACAGAAGTAATTAACGATTTATCTTCTATCGCACGTACAATCTCAGTCGGAAGATCTAGGTTTATCCCAAGAGGCTTCTCCACAAAAAGTGGAATATATCTTTCAATTACTTCCATTTCAATTTTCCCATGTGTCATAGGCGGAACACATATATATACAGCATCTAATTTCTCTGAATCAAGCATTATTTGCACATCTTCATAGGCATGTGCATGATTAAACTGAGAAGCAAATTTTTCCGCTTTTTCTTTGCTTGTTCCACATACCGCCTGGATTCTTACATCTTCCATTTTTTCTAAAATCCCTGCATGAAGTTTACTAAAATTTCCTGTACCCACTATTCCAATCTGTAATGACATAGCAAGGTTCCTCCTCCGCCATTTAAAGCGGTATCATTTTTATATCAACCTACTACCTACTTGCAACCTATCATAACATATACAAGTTCTATTTCATTTTAATATATTTATTTTCTCTTTTTAATAGTCCTGATCCGAAAACAAATTATTAAAATCTATCCAACTCTATATGTTAAAGAGTCAATCTTCTTTTTATTCTTTCTGCTAGAACTAACGATGATAATTCAATGATTAACTTTATCCTTTTTTTGTTCATGGTGAACTACACTTTTCCCTTGAGAATATCGATAAAAGAGAAAAATTAGCAAAGTAGCAATAAACGTCATTCCAGCCATCATCTGATACAGAGACTGTGATCCTAAATGCTCTAACACCCAACCACCACCTGTCCCCCCTATTGCACCACCTATTCCAAAGCATACAGAGGTTAATAGTGCTTGGCCTGTACTTCGCAGGTGCTCTGGAACAGATCTAACAGCCATCTGCATAGCAATTAACCAGAAAAGTCCAAATGTAACACCTTGAGAAATTTGTAAAAGTGATAGTATGTATGGTGAACTGATAATACCGTACAACATCCATCGTAACGTATACAATAATGCAACTATAGCTAATAAAAACACTTCATTGTAATTTTTTATTTTTCTAGCAAGGTAATAAAATACTGGAACCTCACTTACTGCAGCTAATGCCCATGCAAGGCCCACCCAAAATGTTGTTGCCCCAAGACTCTCTAAATGGATAACGATCATCATATCATTAATGCGATGTGGGATAATGACCATTAAGCATAATAATAAAAAAGTGATAAATACACGGTTCTTTAAAACCTCACCTACTGACCTTATATTTACCGGAGTCGTTGAAGCTGTACCATCTTTAAGAAATGCTAATGCAAAAATAGTTAAAGCAGTCATTCCTAAAAAAGGAAGGTATAATTGTTCAATACCAATCCACTCGAGAATAGGACCGGATAGTAAGGCAAGACAGAAAAAACCAATGGATCCCCATAAACGAATTTTGCCGTATTCATGTTTATGAGAACCTAACGTCTTCAATGTCATACTATCAATTAGTGGAGTCGCTGGAGACAAAGCAAAATGCAATAACAAAAAGGAAATAAACACCACCCAAAAAGATTCATGAAAAAAGACCCCAAAACTGGTAGCAGCTACACCAAAATATAAAATAATTAATATTTTTTTCACTGTTTTATATTTATCACTTATAAAGCCCACTACTGGTTGTGCTACAATACTAACAAGTGGCGCTACCCCCATAATCGTTCCTATTTCTACCATACTAAATCCTCTTGCAAGTAAAAACAAAGGTAAAAATGGAAGGATGATTGCTTTGCCACCGAAATGAAGAAAGGTAAGCCCTTTCAAGAAAAGAATATCTTTCTTATAATTAGTCACATAAATCTCCCCATGATTTATTCAGAATATTAATAATCTTACCACCTGATGTAATAATAGTCACGTTATGTGACCGAAGAGGTTTAATGTATAAGCTACCACCTATGGAATCAGAAGGGTATGACCGTGAGCACCTGAAAATCCCAGAAAATCATCGCCAATTAATCGAAGCGGTTGCCGAAGTACAAAGCAATATTATTGTAGTTTTAAGTAATGGTGCACCGATTGAAATGCCATGGCTTAACATTTATCAGCGAATCCTCCTACAAATAATAAGAAGAAGGTACTCGTCAAATTTTAATCTTAACGAGTTACCTTCTTCTCAAGTTAGTCCTTCAATTTTGTACAAGAAATCAATAATCATAAGATGTGATGTACTTACTCAACAACTCTTAAACAAAAGAGATGCTATGTAAAGATTCCCTTCTAGATAGATATTTTTACTTCATTAAATTGTTATAGCTTAGCTCGATACTTTCAATTGCTGAACCTTCACATTTGTCTTGTTCAACGATAAGCCATTTCGCACCAATCTCTTCAGCTGTTTTTACAACAGCATCAATATCAATTACTCCAGTTCCTACTTCAGCAAATGTCTTCTCTGGTTTTAACTTCATATCCTTTACATGAACCATTGGACAACGTCCTTCATATTTTTTCAAATATTCTGTTGGAGTAATATCAGCATATTGAACCCAGAACACATCACATTCCAACTGAA
This sequence comes from Halalkalibacter kiskunsagensis, assembly GCF_037027555.1. NCBI lineage: Bacteria > Bacillati > Bacillota > Bacilli > Caryophanales > Bacillaceae > Halalkalibacter > Halalkalibacter kiskunsagensis. The sequence continues at coordinate 36,671 of NZ_JAXBLX010000038.1, forward strand.
CAAGCTCAGGATCTGTATTCGCTAAAAGAATGTCTAACGCATATTCACCTTCAAATTGTTTGAATTCAAAAGCATGATGATGATAACTGAATTGAATCCCGGCTTCCTTGCACTGCTCTCCTACTTTATTAAATAGAGTTGCTAGTTGTAGATATTTATCTTTAGAGTCCCAATATTCTTCAGGTATGAAAGGACAGACAATATTTTTTACACCTAAGACTACATGGTATTCAATCACATTGGCTAGATCGTCTTCCAATTGGTCTAATGGAACATGACTCGAGAAACCTTTTAACCCTAATTCCTCTAGCGTTGCTTTCAATGCTTCAGCAGAATATCCTCCAAATCCAGCAAACTCAACGCCCTCATATCCAATTTCTTTTACCTTTTTCAACGTCCCTATAAAATCTTTCTCTGTTTCTTCACGTACTGTGTAAAGCTGAACACCTAATGGCAACGTTATCATTTGAGTAAACCCCCTTCGCCCCTTTATAGTCTTCCTATTTCATTTGTAACAGGCATTATCTTTGGAACGTGACAAGTACTTGTCAAATGATAATGCTGATCAGTCTTTGAAGAAGTTAAAATTCCATGCATGATTTCTAAAACATGATAGGCCATTTCACCAGATGCCCGATGAGCTTCTCCCGTTATGATTGCAGCTGCCATGTCATGTAATCCAATGCCTCGACTATTTTCAGTGTTACCATGAGTTAAGCTCACTTCACGCCAAACTTGATCTCCTTGCTTCTTAACAAAAACCGGGCCTCCAAACGTGTTTGGATCTGGCACCCGTAATGAACCCTCAGTTCCGTAAATTTCAATCCATGACAAGGAGGATCCCCAAACATCAAAACTAGTAATTAACGTTCCAACCGCCCCATTCACAAAATCGAAAATTCCTGTTACATGAGTCGGTGTATTAACTTTAATTGTTTCACCATTTCTTGCTTCACTTGTAGCAGTTCGCTCAGGAAACGTCACTTGTGCCGAACCAGTCACGCGACGAACAGGACCAATTAAATTAATTAAAACTGTTAAATAATAAGGTCCCATATCAAATAACGGTCCAGCTCCCTCTTGGTAAAAAAATCCAGGGTTTGGATGCCAACTTTCAGGTCCATGAGACATCATAAAAGCTGTTGCTGCAATTGGCTTTCCAATTTCTCCTGAGTCAATCAGCGTTTTACACGTTTGGATTCCTCCACCTAAAAAGGTATCAGGTGCCGTTCCAACTAACAATCCCTTTTCGTTTGCAAGATCTAATATTTTCTGACCATCTTTAAGAGAGATTGATAATGGTTTTTCAAGATAAACATGCTTCCCAGCTTGAAGAGCTTTTAAAGAAACTTCAGTATGTGCACTAGGAATCGTTAAATTGAGCACTAGGTCAACCTCGTTACTTTCATACAATTCTTCTAATGTTAATACCATCGTGTTATAGGTGTTCGCCTTTTCTTGAGCTTTTCCAATATCAAGGTCACTACACGCAACGACTTCGATATTTTCATATGAACGACAGTTTTCAAAATAAATATCACTTATGTTTCCGCAGCCAATGATTCCAACCCTTATTTTTTCCATATGAACCTCCTAGTGTTTAACAGATCCTTCTGTTAATCCTGCAATTACTTGTTTACTGAAAAGTAAGAAAACAACAAGTAGTGGTAATGTTGCTAGGAATGTCCCATTTAAAATCATTCCAAAATCTTGAGTATATGCTCCATTTAATGTTCTTAAAGCTACTTGAATTGTATGAACACTACTATCTTTTAATACAACTAATGGCCATAAATAATCATTCCAAACATTCATAAACGTGATTAAACCAAGAGTTGCTAGTGCTGGTTTTACGACCGGGAGAACTACGGTCCAATACAGACGAAAATTGGAACACCCGTCAATTCGCCCCGCATCAATCAATTCATTCGGAATTGTCGAGGAAATATATTGCCTCATCCAAAACACCCCAAAAGCGTTAACCGCTGCCGGAACAATAATGGCATTCAAACTATTAATCCATCCCAACTTAGCAATAATCATATAGGATGGGATTAAGCCTAATTGAACCGGAACCATCATTGTTGCAATAACAAAGATAAAAAGTGCATTCTTGCCTTTAAAATGCAACTTGGCAAAGGCAAAACCTGCCAATGAACAGAAAAATAAAACAGAAACTGTAATCGCTGATGCTACAATAAACGAGTTCAATAGTGCTTGAAAGAACTGAATATTCGAGAATACTTTATTCATATTCTCAATAAAGTTAGTCCCTGGAAGCATAGCTGGTGGGAACTGGTTAATCGCCGCTGTCGTGTTTGATCCAATTACATACATCCAATAAAACGGAAAAACCGCAAGGAATGTAAACAGTACGAGAGTAAAATATATTAGTATTCGACTTAGATTCAATGGCTTGGTTCCTACCTCTTTCATTCTATTCACTCCTTACTATGCCGATTTAATTTTATTAGAGAAGTAAAGGTTGATTAAAGAAAAGATAACGATAATGATAAATAATAACCACGCAACAGAAGACGCATAACCAAATGAGTTTCTGACAAATGCCTCTTCATATAAATAAAGCGTTAAGGTGAGACCCTGGTTCATCGCTCCACCGCCATTACCTAAAAACGTTTGTGGTTCTGCAAAGATTTGCATTCCGCCAATTGTTGATAGAATAATCGTAAAAATAATCATAGGGCGAATCATTGGGATGGTAATGTAAAGGAATTGTTGTGCCTTATTTGCCCCATCTATCGTTGCCGCTTCATATAAATCATTTGGAATACTTTGAAGTGCCGCTAAATAGATAATGGCATTGTAACCAACCCATCTCCAAATAACCATCGACGCTATGGCAACATGCGCACCAAGATAAGAAGTCCTCCAGTTAATAGGATCTACTCCTAAAAAGGAAAGTAAATAGTTAATAATCCCATAATGTTGGCCAAAAATCGCTCCGAATACGATTGAAACTGCTACTACAGATGTGATATTAGGTAAAAAGATTGCTAATCGGAAGAATTGCTTCCCTTTTAAGAAAGCTTGATTTAAAACAAACGCTAAAATGAGAGCCATCGCTAGTTGAGGGATTGTAGATAATATCCAAATGCTCATCGTGTTTCCTAATGCCTTCCAAAAAAGAGGATCACTCAATAGATTTTGGTAGTTTGATAAGCCCACAAACTCTCTAGTACCTAAAATATTCCATTTGTGAAATGAAATGTAGGCAGTGAAGATAATTGGAAATACACCAAAAATCCCAAATAGTACAAAGAACGGAGAAATATATAGGTATCCAGATATATGATCTTTTGTACTTTGTTTTAATGTTTTTTTAGGCTTTGGAACTTCTATCGGACTTTTCTGATTTTCAATCTTAACATTTGGCTCCATGAAGCTACCCTCCTACAACTTAGTAAATAAGGGATGACTCAAAGCAAAAGTATCACTTTGTTCTGAGTCACCCTCAGTTGTTTTATTAACGTCCTAACTCTCTTTCAAGTTGACCCATTGCTGTCTGCCAGCTTGACGTAGGTTCCTCCTGACCATCTCTAACACGGTTAACTGCATTATTTAAAATTTCCTCAATTTGAATTGAATCCGGACCTTCAATTACATGTTGTACTTGTTGTGCTGCCTCAGCATAAATTTTTCCAACAGGTGCACCATTAAAATAGTCGTTTGTATAATTTTGCATTGCCTCAGAATCATAGATTCCAGGCGTTGACGGGAAGTTACCATAAATTTCAAATGTTTTCAATTGTTGTTCTGGAGCTAATAACCACTTAATAAATGCATAAGCTTCTTCTGGATGTTTTGATTCTTTTGGAATCGTAAAGAAGGATCCACCCCAGTTACCTGAACCTTCAGGAAGAGCTGCGATATCCCAATCTCCTGCAGAATCTGGAGCTGATTCTTGAATTCTGTTCATCATCCATGCTGGAGCTAACATTGTAGCGAAGTCACCATTAGTGATTCCTGTTCCCCACTCAGTTGACCATTGATCAAATGGTGTAACAAGATCTTTTTCAATCATTTCAATTGCATAATTCCAACCTTTTTCAATTTGCGGGTTATCTGCAACAATCACATTTCCATCAGCATCAAAGTATTTTTCTTGACCTTGACCTTTGATGACAGCAAACATTCCAGTTGCAGCATCGAGCATATATTTCCCTGTATTTACTTTCACTTGCTCTCCGACTTTAACGTAGTCATCCCACGTTTGAATTAATTTCTCCACTTCTTCACGCTCAGTTGGTAAACCAGCTTCTTCAAAAATGTCACGGCGATAAACCATCGCTTGTGGACCAATGTCTGTTGGTAATCCTAATAACGTCTCACCATCAATTGTTTCTGCTTGTTGCCACTTCCAATCTAAATAGTCTCCTTGAACTTCCTCAGCACCTAGCTCATACAAATTATAAAAATGTTGAGGTGTTGCTTTCATTTTATCGATACCTTTAACCTCAATAGCCGCAACGTCAGGAGCACCACTACCAGCTGCTAGAGCTGTTGTTAAGTTTGTGTGAGTATCATTAAAATCTGCAAGTTGAATGTTAATTTTTACATCATTTTCTTCTTGATATTGTTCAATTAACTCTTCAACACCCATTCCTGGCCATATCCAAACGGTTAGTTCAACGTCCCCACTAGTTTCCCCATCTGAAGATGATGATGACGAAGAATTAGATCCACTACACGCAGTTAAAGCAAGAATTAAGACAAATGTAAATGTTGTAAATAATAACTTTTTTACGTTTCTACCCATGTTAAAAATCCCCCTTGTAAACGCTTCCGTTTTTAGTGTAAAACTCTCACAAACCTCACAAACTCCCTACATAATAAATTGAAGCACTATTAGGTAGGCATCACCCCTTTCAAAGAAATCAATTATCAATTAAGCCCAATCATGATATGATAGTTTTCTATAATAAAAATTTAGAAATTTAGGTGATAACAACATGAACCTCTTTCAAAGTCGTTTTATTTTAGTTTTGGAAAAGCTTACAAGTTTTTTTCTCTTAAACATCCTTTGGTTGATCATGTGCATTCCAATTATTACAATTTTCCCTGCTACAGCTGCTATGTTTGCTGTTGTCCGCCAGTGGATAAGGAAGGAAGATTCATCAAATGTGTTTAAGCCTTTCTTTCTCTACTTCAAAGAAAATTTCAAACAAAGTTTTGTGATTGGAGTTATATGGGTCATTTTGTCCTATTTGATTATTCTGAATATTAGAATGCTACCAACGATCGAATCGACAGCTTTAAAATCTATGATGTTTCCTCTATTACTTATTTTTTGTATCTTTTTTGTTTTAACTAGCTTATTTTTATTTCCCGTTCTTGTTCATTACAAGTTACCCTTAACAGGGGTTTTAAGAAATGCATTTTTGCTTTCAGTAAGTAAGCTCCAAGTAAGTCTGTTATGTGTACTGTTTGTCGGAGCTGCTATGCTGTTGTTTTTCTTCTATCCTCTTACGATTTTAATCAGTTTTAGTTTAGTCTCTTATTTTATCTACCGAATTTGCCATAAATCATTTACTGATGTAGATCAAAAAATTTAGTTTCATGTTAACGTTAACATTACTCAACAATAATTTTATGTTAACGTTAACATTTTCACCTACAGTTCAGTGATAACGTTAACATCATTGTGTAAGAAAGAATGACAGAGCCGATTACATCCTATCTTTAAGTGTTGGTAACGTTACTAATTTTGATGATGCTTACTTATATTTTTATTACTAATTGATTTACGAATAATTAATTCAGGATCGTATAAAATATTCTCAACTGACTTATTAGGATTTTCAATTTTAGCAATTAGTAATCTAGCAAGATTTTTGCCAATTTCAAATACAGGTTGCTTGATCGTTGTTAGTTGCGGTTCTGCTATTTGGTCAAGCCAAACCCCATCATAACCCCCAATTGAAAGTTCATCGGGTACTTTCTTGTTTAATTCTCTAGCTGCTCGAATCGCTCCAAGTGCTAGGAGGTCTGTTGAGCAAAATAATGCTGAAATATCAGTGCACTCTAACAATTCCAACGTTTTTTTATATCCATCTTTCTCTAAAGCAGATACATATTGAATAAGATTTGGATCAAACGGTATTCCGTTTTCTTCTAAAGCCCCCCTATAACCTTCAAGTCGTTCAGAAGCAAACGGCTCTTTTGAATCAAGAACTAACATCCCTATTTCTTTATGACCTTGACTGATCATGTATGTGACCATTTTATAAGCGCCACTTACATCGTCGACATTAACCCAATCGATATCAGTTGTCCTACCGAATAATACACAAGGCACATCAATCTTATCCTTTAAAAGCTGATCCTCCTCTCTTCCAAGCCCCATCGCAATAACACCATCACATTTATAAGGGAATTCCCAATCTTTTCTAAATAAAAATGAATAATGATTCTCACTTAATTCACAACTAATTCCACCAATTAGCTTCGTTATGTATGGGTCAGAAGTGTCAAATACATCTGGATGAAGAAGATGAATCGTTCTTGTTTTATTTGTTACTAATGCTTTTGCTGTATGATTAGGCTGAAAACCTAACTCTGTCATCACTTGTTGAATTCTTTTTCTAGTTGATTCTTTCACTTTCTCAGGACTATTAATAACCCTAGAAACTGTAATAATGGATACCCCTGCTATTTTTGCGACATCTTTCATCGTTGACATTTGACTTCACTGTCCTTTATCAAGCGGAATATTCCCCTGTATTTATGTTAACGCTTACATTTATTATATTACAGTTTCGTAACATTCTTCGTCAATAACTTTTTTAGATTTTTGTTATAATTACTAACTCAACTTTCGCACACTGAAATAGGCAGGTAGACCTTGATGTAGTTAGGTAAGCCTGCAATCCATTATTGTAGTTGACATTGAATTAACTTTTGAATCTTTTTGTTACTTTCTTTTAGGACATCTTGAAGAAGCTCGATTAGCT